>NZ_JBEXTV010000027.1:0-111027 GCF_040628835.1 Streptomyces sp. NPDC006134
GAGGAGGCGGATCAAGAAGGACTCCGGCCTCATCCATCACAGCGACCGCGGCTCGCAATACGTCTCCATCCGGTACACCGGACGGCTCGCCGAGACCGGGGCCACCGCGTCGGTCGGCTCGGTCGCGGACAGCTGTGACAACGCGATGGCCGAGGCGCTGAACGGCACCTTCAAGGCCGAGCTGATCGAGATGCAAGGGCCATGGCGGGACTTCGACCAGGTCGAGCGTGCGATCTTCCAGTGGGTCACGTGGTACAACGAGGAACGGCTCCACTCCGCCCTCGACTACGTACCGCCCGCCGAGTACGAACGCGACGGGCGGCGACAACAGGAAGCCTCCCCGCAGTCCGCCTGAAACAAGATCACCGGACTCTACGAAACTCGGGGCAGCTCATTTGGAGCCCACGACGGTCTACAACTACCGCACCACGTTGGACCGTGTACGCGGGAAACTCGGTTGTATCCGGCTCCAGGAACTCACCGAAGACCACGTGGTTGATTGGATGCGATGGGCGCTCCAGCAAGGGCGTGCGCGCGGCGTGAAGGCGGGTACGGGCCTCGGGGTGACCTCCGTGGAAATGAGCCTGGCCAGGCTGAAGGACGCCCTGAACCGGGCCGTCGCGCGCCGCCTGGTGACCGTGAATGTGGCGAGCGAAGTGCACATTCCGCTGAAGGCCCGGAAGGCGGAGCGGAAGACGAAGGCGGTCGTCACGCCGTGGAATGCCACGGAGGTGGGCGCTTTCATTGCCGCGATGAGGGAGGACCGCCTGTACGCGCCGCTGCTGCTATCCCTGATGGGGCTCCGTCCGGCGGAGGTCTGCGGCATGCGGTGGTCGGACATCGACCTGGAGGCGGCCACGGTCAGCATCACCAACACGCGGACCCTCATGGGTAACCGCACCGTGGTGGAGAAGGACACCAAGAGCATGGCGGGCGAACGTGTGCTGCCGCTTCCGGCGCTCGTGCGTGAAGCGCTGAAGGCGTTCCGGGCCACGCAGGCGAAGGAGCGCCTGGCAGCAGGCGAAGGGTACGCGAGCGGCGGGTACGTGCTCGTGGATGAACTCGGCGCCGTGCTGAACGGCCGGCAGCTCCGGGTGCGGGCCTACAAGATCATGGACGAAAACGGCCTTCGCAGGGTCCGTCTGTACGATGCTCGGGCGTCGTGCTTGACCTACCTGGCGAACAACGGGGTGCCGGATCACCTGCTTGCCATGTGGGCTGGGCACACCAATGTGAAGACGACCAAGAAGTGGTACGTGAAACCGGACGTGGCCGACCTGCTTCCAGCAGCGGAGGCATGGGGAGGTCTCGCGGGGGAGCGTGTGACAGATCGTGACAGATGAAGGTGTGAACCCGTGAGCGAGGCCAAGATCGATACGCTGCAATACCGCTTTGACGGGCCAGAAGACGCCCCTGTCTTGATCTTGGGACCGTCCCTCGGTACTACATGGCACATGTGGGACCGGCAGGTTCCTGAGCTGGCCAAGCAGTGGCGCGTCGTCCGTTTCGACCTGCCGGGGCACGGCGGTGCCCCCGCGCATCCGGCGGGCTCCGTCGCCGAGCTGACGGACCGCCTGCTCGCCACCCTCGACGGGCTCGGCGTGCAGCGCTTCGGCTACGCGGGCTGCGCGCTCGGCGGCGCGATCGGTGTCGAGCTGGCCCTGCGCCACCCCGAGCGTCTCGCCTCGCTCGCGCTGATCGCCGCCTCGCCGCGGTTCGGCACGGCCGACGAGTTCCGCCAGCGCGGCGTGGTCGTACGGACGAACGGGCTCGACCCCATCGCCCGTACGGCTCCGGACAGGTGGTTCACCGGCGGGTTCGCCGCGGCGCAGCCCGCGATCACCGAGTGGGCCGTGCAGATGGTCCGCACCACCGACCCCGGCTGCTACATCGCCGCCTGCGAGGCGCTCGCCACGTTCGACGTACGGGCCGAGCTCGGCCGGGTCGGCGTGCCCACCCTCGTCCTCGTCGGCTCCGACGACCAGGTCACCGGCCCCGCCGAGGCCCGCACCCTGGTCGCCGGCATCCCGGACGCCCGTCTCGCCGTCGTCCCCGGCGCCTCGCACCTGGTCCCCGTCGAGCAGCCCGCCGCCGTCACCGACCTGCTGGTGACGCATTTCAGCACCGCCTGGCAGCCCGTCCACGACTCCGCCACCGGGCAGACCGCGATCCCCGCGGCCCCCGTCCGGCCGGTCCTGGCCGCGCCCGTGCCGCCGCAGGCCGCGCCGGTTCAGCCGGTCGCCGAGATCGCCCCGGCCGCGGTGGAGACACCGCCCGGCGGCCGGCCGGACGTGTACGACGCCGGGCTCAAGGTGCGCCGCGAGGTGCTCGGCGACGCGCACGTCGACGGGGCGCTGGCGGAGGCCGGCGACTTCGCCGGGGACTTCCAGGAATTCCTCACCCGCTACACCTGGGGCGAGATCTGGGACAGGCCCGGCCTGGACCGCCGTACCCGCTCCTGCGTCGCCCTCACCGCCCTGGTCGCGGGCGGGCACCTGGAGGATCTCGCCGCCCACACCCGGGCCGCCCTGCGCAACGGGCTCACCCCGGACGAGATCAAGGAAGTGCTGCTGCAGACGGCCGTCTACTGCGGCGTGCCCGCCGCGAACCGGGCGTTCCGGGTGGCACAGCAGGTCGTACGGGAGGAGACCACCCCGCAGGGATAGCGGGGCCCGGGGCGGCCCCGCCACCCGGGCAGCCCGGGCGCGCCCGGGTGGCGGAGCGGAGGCAGGATGGATTGCATGAAGCTCATCAAGAAGTCGCACGCCTGCGTCCGGCTGGAGAAGGACGGGCAGGTGCTCGTCCTGGACCCGGGCGGTTTCAGCGAGGAGGACGCCGCGCTCGGCGCGGACGCGATCCTCGTCACCCACGAGCACCCCGACCACTTCGACGAGCTGCGGCTGCGCGCCGCGATGGAGATCAACCCGGCCGCGCAGATCTGGACGCTGAAGGCGGTCGCGGAGCAGATCTCGTCGGCGTTCCCGGGCCGCGTGCACACCGTCGGCCACGGCGACACCTTCACCGCCGCCGGCTTCGACGTGCAGGTCCACGGCGAGCTGCACGCGGTGATCCACCCGGACATCCCGCGGATCACCAACGTCGGCTACCTGATCGACGGCGGCAAGGTCTTCCACCCCGGCGACGCCCTCACCGTCCCCGACCACCCGGTGGAGACGCTGATGCTGCCGGTGATGGCCCCCTGGAACAAGATCTCCGAGGTGATCGACTACGTCCGCGAGGTCCGGCCGCGGCGCGCCTACGACATCCACGACGCCCTCCTGACCGACCTGGCCCGCCCGGTCTACGACCGGCAGATCGGGCAGCTCGGCGGCGCGGAGCACCTGAGGCTGACGCCGGGGGACAGCGCCGAAGTGTGAGCCGGCGGGGCCAGGCGGTGGCCGCGGCGGCGGGCGGGACCGGGGTTGTCGGTGCCGCCCGGTAGGTTGTGGGACATGCGCATCGCGACCTGGAACGTGAACTCGATCACCGCTCGTCTGCCGAGGCTGCTGGCCTGGCTGGAGAGCAGCGGCACCGACGTGCTCTGCCTCCAGGAGGCCAAGGTCGCCGAGGAGCAGTTCCCGTTCGACGAGCTGCGCGAGCTGGGCTACGAGGCCGCGGTGAACGCCACCGGCCGGTGGAACGGCGTCGCGGTGCTCTCCCGCGTCGGCCTCCAGGACGTGGTCAAGGGCCTGCCCGGCGGCCCGGACTACGACGGCGCGCAGGAACCCCGCGCGGTCGGTGCCACCTGCGGCCCGGTCCGCGTCTGGTCGGTGTACGTGCCCAACGGCCGCGAGGTCGACCACCCGCACTACGCCTACAAGCTCCGCTGGTTCGAGGCGCTGCGCGCGGCCGTCGCCGGCGACGCGGCCGGCAGCCGCCCGTTCGCCGTGCTGGGCGACTACAACGTGGCCCCGACCGACGACGACGTGTACGACCGCTCCGCCTTCGAGGGCTCGACCCACGTCACCCCGGCCGAGCGCGCCGCACTGGCCGCACTGCGCGAGACGGGCCTGTCCGACGTCGTGCCGCGCCCGCTGAAGTACGACCACCCGTACACGTACTGGGACTACCGCCAGCTCTGCTTCCCCAAGAACCGCGGCATGCGGATCGACCTCGTGTACGGCAACGCGCCGTTCGCGAAGGCGGTCCAGGACGCGTACGTGGACCGCGAGGAGCGCAAGGGCAAGGGCGCCTCCGACCACGCGCCGGTCGTGGTGGACCTGGACGTGTGAGGCACCGGCCCGCCGCCCCCGTCACCCGGTGAGCAGCCGCAGGTCCACGGAGCCGGCGAGCGCCGCCAGCCCCGCGTCCCCCGGGTGCAGATGGTCTCCGCTGTCGTACACCGGGAGCATCCGGGACGGCCGCGCCGGATCGCGGACGACGGCGTCGAAGTCGAGCACCGCGTCGAAGGCGTCCGTCCCGCGCAGCCACGCGTTCACCGCGGCCCGCTCCGCGTCGACGGCGGCCGTGCACCCCGCCCTGCCCCCGCAGGGCAGCACGGTCGCCCCCAGCATCCGCAGCCCCCGGGCCCGCCCCCGGTCCGCGAGCTCCCGCAGGCCGGTGATCACGCGCTGCGCGTCCGTGCCCGCCAGCAGGTCGTTCACGCCCTCGAAGACCACCGCCGCGCGCACGGACGTCTGGGCGAGCACGTCACGGTCGAACCGGTGCAGGGCGCTCACCCCGGCCGTGTCGGCGGACACCCCGTCGCCGGGGTAGCGGTCCCCGGTCACGCGGTTGCCCGAGATGCCGTGGTTGAGCACCCCGTAGCGGGGGACGGCGTCCTGGGCGTGCAGGCGCCGGGCCAGCACATCGGGCCACCGCCGGTTGGCGTCCGCCGTGGACCGGTCGCCGTCGGTGATCGAGTCGCCGAGCACGGCCACGGACCCGGGACCGCCGCCGACATCCACCCCGGTCAGCAGCGGCCAGCCGGTCAGGATCGAGGTGTACGGGGCGGCGGTGCCGTCAGCCGTGTGGTCGCCCGGCTCGCTGAGGTACGACCGCTGGAGTGACTGCCGGTGCACGGGCGCCGCCGTCACCGTGCCCGGCAGGTGGAAGCTCACCAGCAGATCGGCGCCGGCGGGCACCGCGAAGGGGAGCGGATCACTGTACGCCTGGGCCCCCGCCGGGACGCCGACGCCCCGCGCGCCCGCGAAGGACAGCGGCACCGGGGCCTGGCGCGCCGCCGCGCCCGCCGCCCGCACCGCGACGGTCGCGGCGCCGATCCGCACCGGCGCCGCGGCGAACGTGTTGTCGAACCGCACCCGCACCCGCGGCCCGCCGGCCGACATGTGCACCACCAGCCGCAGCGTCCGGTCGCTCCACGGCCCCACCGCCGGGTAGCCGGACGTCGACGCGGCCCAGCCGCCCGTCCAGCCCCGCCCGGCGTCCCGCACCGACAGGGCGAACACGTGCAGGCCCGCCGCGTGCGGCAGCCGTACCGAGGCCACCTCGCGGTCCGGCGCGAGCGGCACGGTGACGACGTACAGCCGTGCCTTCCCGGCCCGCTGCCCCGCGGGCGTGTTGACGTGCGGCAGCGCCACCGCCTTGGCCGCGAGCGGGCCGGTGCGCCAGTCGGGCGCGGTGAGCCGGTAGGCGGAGCCGGTGCCGTCGGCGTACGTCACCCTCCCCGCGCCGGTCACGGCGGTGCCGGCCGTGCCCGCGACCAGGAAGGCGAGCGCGTCGCCGCGTCCGGTGACGCGGACGTCCTGCCCGGCGGCCCGCACGTTGTCCGGCTCGCCGGCCGCCCGTCGCGGCCACAGCAGCCGGGCGCCCTGCACGGTGAGGGTGCGGCCGGGCGTCCAGCCGGCCGCCGCCAGGTCCTGCGCCGACAGGGAGGCGCCCGAGCCGTCGAAGTCCGCCTCGCCCGGCCGGGCGTCGTCGCTGACGGCGGTGTTGTCGAAGAGCCGCTCCAGCGGCAGCGGCCCGGCGGCGCTCCCGGCGGCGGCCCGGGTGGCGGAGGCCGTCGGCACGAGAGCGGCCGGCATGAGAGCGGCCGACAGGGCGAGGACGACGACGGCACTCCGGATCCCTGGGCGCACAACGGCTCCTTCCACGACACGGCTCGCACGACAGGACTCGCACGACAGGACTCGCATGATGCGGCTCGCACGAAACGGCTCATGCGGCACAACCCGCACGACGCGACTCGCATGTCACGTCCCGCACGTCACGTCACGTCACGTCCCGCACGACACCACCCACATGACACCGCCCACCCGGCACGAGTGGTAGGCGCGTTGAAGCGAATGGCGGATGCGTGCCTGTGGTGCGCACGCCGGTACGAATGCCAATCTGGAGGTATGAACATCCCCTTCCTGGGCAATCGGCGCGAGAAATCCGTCATGACTCTCGATCCCGAGGGCATCGCCGGGCTGCTCGCCGAGTGTGAACTGCTCCGTTCCCAGGCATCCGGGGACGGTGTTCTGCTCGACGACACCGCCGCCTCGCTGGAGGCGCTCGACCAGCTGGTGCCGCGCTGGCGCGATGACGAGGAGATCCTGCCCTGGCTCGGCAACGACGCCGGCCTGTACCTGGGCACCGTGATCGTCCGCACCGTTCCCGGTGCCGCCTGGCGGATCCGGTCCGACGGGCAGCCCGTCGTGTGGCTCGCCTCCGGCCGGGAGTTCGACGTCGTGGCCTGCGGGCTGGAGTGGGCCGCCAGCGGCGCCCCTCAGCTGTCGCAGCTGTACGCGGAGGCTGCCGAGGCCTGACCGAGGTTTGACCGGGGCCTGACAGCGGCCCGGTCGCGGCCGTCCGGGACGTCCCGGCGGCGGCCGGGTCGGTTGACGACGAGCGGCGACTCGGAGTGCGCCGGCAGCCCGAGGAAGGTCTGTTTACGGCTTACGGCGGAGCTCGCGCTTCCACGGACACGTGCGGGCGAGCCCCGGCCCGGTGCGGCGCTGATCCCCGCCGCTGTCACGCCCGGCACGATGTCGCGCACGCCGCCGGTCACGGCCGCGCACGCCTGCGGGCGGCGACGGGCCCGTACCCGGCAGGTCCATGACGCGGCCATGACGATGAATTAAGCTGCCCGGACGGCCTGTCACTGGAGGTGCGGATGCGTCGTCCTGTCACGCGGAAACCGGTCGCACGGAAGCTCGCGGTCCTGGCGGTCTCGGCCGCCGTGGTGTCGGTGGGGGCCGCGGCCCCGCCGTCCGCGCAGAGAGGCCCCGCCGAGAAGTCCCCGGTCGCCGTGGGCCACGGCGGCGCGGTCGCGAGCGTCGACCCGGACGCCTCCGCCGCCGGCATCGAGGTGCTGAGGAAGGGCGGCAACGCCGTCGACGCGGCCGTCGCCACCGCCGCCGCGCTCGGCGTCACCGAGCCCTACTCGGCCGGCATCGGCGGGGGCGGCTACTTCGTCTACTACGACGCCGAGTCCCGTACGGTGCACACCGTCGACGGCCGCGAGACGGCCCCCCTGACCGCCGGCAAGGACCTGTTCACCGAGAACGGCGAGCCGATCCCGTTCGCCGAGGCGGTCAGCAGCGGTCTCGCCGTCGGCACCCCGGGCACGCCCGCGACCTGGCGGACGGTGCTGGACAAGTGGGGGAGCCGCAAGCTCGCCACGCTGCTGGCACCCGCCGAACGGCTGGCCCGCGACGGCTTCACCGTCGACGAGACCTTCCGGAAGCAGACCGCCGAGAACGAGGCCCGGTTCCGGTACTTCCCCGACACCGCCGAGCTGTTCCTGCCGGGCGGGAAACTCCCGGCCGTCGGCTCCACCTTCAAGAACCCCGACCTCGCCCGCACCTACCGGGAGCTGGCCAGGAAGGGCGTGGACGCGCTCTACCACGGCGACATCGGCGAGGACGTCGTCGCCACCGTCAACAAGCCGCCCGTCGACCCGGACTCCGGCTGGAACGCCCGCCCCGGCGACCTGTCCGCCCAGGACCTGGCGGCCTACCGCACCCGGCTCCAGGCACCCACGAAGACCTCCTACCGCGGCCTCGGCGTGTACTCCATGGCACCCTCGTCCTCCGGCGGCACCACGGTCGGCGAGGCCCTCAACATCCTGGAGCGCACCGACCTGTCGAAGGAGCGGACGAGCGAGGCCCGGTACCTGCACCGCTTCATCGAGGCCAGCCGCGTCGCCTTCGCCGACCGCGGGCGCTGGGTCGGCGACCCCGCCTTCGAGGACGTACCGACCCGTCAGCTGCTGTCGCAGCGGTACGCCGACTCCCGCGCCTGCCTGATCAAGGACGACGCGGTCCTCACCAGCCCCGTCGCCCCCGGCGACCCGCGTGACCCCGCCCCCTGCGCGGCCGGCGGCCCGGCGGCCCCGACGACGTACGAGGGCGAGAACACCACGCACCTGACGGCGGCCGACAAGTGGGGCAACGTCGTCGCCTACACCCTCACCATCGAGCAGACCGGCGGCAGCGGCATCACCGTGCCCGGCCGCGGCTTCCTGCTCAACAACGAGCTGACCGACTTCTCCTTCGCCCCCGCCGACCCGGCCGTGCACGACCCGAACCTGCCCGGCCCCGGCAAGCGGCCCCGCTCGTCGATGTCGCCGACGATCGTCCTGGACCGGCACGACCGGCCGGTCGTCGCGCTCGGCTCGCCCGGCGGCGCCACCATCATCACCACCGTGCTCCAGACCCTGACCGGGTTCCTCGACCGGGGCCTGCCGCTCGTCGACGCGATCGCCGCGCCGCGCGTCAGCCAGCGCAACGCGGCACAGACCGAGATGGAGCCGGGGCTGTACGGCACCGACACGCAGCGCCGCCTGGAGGCCATCGGGCACTCCTTCCGGCAGAACCCGGAGATCGGCGCGGCGACGGGAATCCAGCGGCTGCCGGACGGCAGGTGGCTGGCCGCCGCCGAGAAGGAACGGCGCGGCGGCGGCTCGGCGATGGTGGTGCGCCCGGCCCGCTGACCGCCACCGCACCGGCTCTCACAGTTCGGGGGCGGGCACGGGCCGCGTACGGAAGGCCAGCCGCCCGTCCTCGACGTCCACCGTCACCCGGCCGCCCCCGGCGACGCGGCCGTCCAGCAGCAGCCGCGACAGCTCGTTGTCGACCTCCCGCTGGATGGTGCGGCGCAGCGGGCGGGCGCCGTACTCCGGCTGGTAGCCGTGCTCGGCCAGCCAGTCCACGGCGGCGTCGGTGAAGTCGACGGTGACGTCCTGCGCGTGCAGCAGGCGGCGGGTCTGCTCCAGCAGCAGGCTGGTGATCTGCCGCAGCTGCTCGGCGCTGAGCTGGCGGAAGACGACGATCTCGTCGATGCGGTTGAGGAACTCCGGCCGGAAGTGCTCGCGCAGCGGGCGCAGCACCTGCTCGCGCCGGGCCTCCTCGTCCGCGTCCGCGCCGCCCGCCCCGAAGCCGATGCCGGCGCCGCGGCGGGTGATCACGTCGGAGCCCAGGTTGCTGGTCATCACGATGACCGTGTTGGTGAAGTCCACCGTGCGGCCCTGGGAGTCGGTCAGCCGTCCGTCGTCGAGGACCTGGAGCAGGATGTTGAAGACGTCCGGGTGCGCCTTCTCCACCTCGTCCAGCAGCAGCAGCGAGTAGGGGTGGCGGCGCACGACCTCGGTGAGCTGGCCGGCCTCCTCGTGCCCGACGTACCCGGGCGGGGCACCGACCAGCCGGGAGACGGTGTGCCGCTCCTGGTACTCGCTCATGTCGAGGCGGACCATGCGGTCCTCGCTGCCGAACAGCGCCTCGGCCAGCGCCCGGGCCAGCTCCGTCTTGCCGACGCCGGTCGGGCCGAGGAAGAGGAAGCTGCCGATCGGCCGGTTCGGGCTGGCGAGCCCGGCGCGCGAGCGCAGGACGGCGTCGGCGACCACCCGGACGGCCTCGTCCTGGCCGACGACCCGCTCGTGCAGGTGCTGCTCCAGGCCCAGCAGCCGGTCCTTCTCCTCCTGGGTGAGGCTGCTGACCGGGATGCCGGTCAGCCGGGACACCACCTCGGCGATGGCCTCGGTGCCCACCACCAGGTTCTGCCCCTCGTCGGCCTCGCCGTCGCCGGCCGCCTCGGCGATCCGCTGCTTCAGCTCCACGATCCGGTCACGGAGCCGGGTCGCCTGCTCGTACTGCTCGTCCGCGACCGCCTGGTCCTTGTCCCGGGTGAGCTGCTCGACCTCGCGCTCCATGGCCCGCACGTCGGTGCCCTTGGTGCGGGCCCGCAGCCGCACCCGCGCCCCGGCCTGGTCGATCAGGTCGATCGCCTTGTCCGGCAGCCGCCGGTCGGTGAGGTAGCGGTCGGACAGCTCCACGGCCGCCACCAGCGCCTCGTCGGTGTAGCGGACCTGGTGGTGGGCCTCGTAGCGGTCGCGCAGGCCGCGCAGGATCTCCACCGCGTCGGAGGCGGTCGGCTCCGGCACCAGGATCGGCTGGAAGCGGCGGGCCAGGGCCGCGTCCTTCTCGATGCGGCGGTACTCCTCCAGCGTGGTCGCGCCGACGATGTGCAGCTCGCCGCGGGCGAGGGCCGGCTTGAGGATGTTGCCCGCGTCCATCGACCCGCTCTCGCCGCCCCCGCCCGCGCCGACGACGGTGTGCAGCTCGTCGATGAAGACGATCAGCTTGTCGGAGTGGGCGCGGATCTCGCCCACGATGGTGTTCAGCCGCTCCTCGAAGTCGCCCCGGAAACGGGTGCCGGCGACCACGCCCGTCAGGTCCAGGGCGATCACCCGCCGCCCGGCGAGCACGTCGGGCACGTCGTCGTCGGCGATGCGCTGCGCCAGCCCCTCGACGATGGCGGTCTTGCCGACGCCCGCGTCACCGATCAGCACCGGGTTGTTCTTGCCGCGGCGGGAGAGCACCTCGACGGTCTGCTCGATCTCCTCGTCCCGCCCGATCACCGGGTCGATGCGGCCCTGCCGGGCCTGCTCGGTCAGGTCGCGGCCGTACTTGTCGAGGGTCGGCGTGTTCGTCGGCTGGGGGCGTTCCGCGCGGGCCCCCGCCGCCTCCGGCGCCTCGGACGGCAGGCCGGAGGGCGCGAACCGGGCCGCGTTCAGGATGTGCCCGGCGGCCGAGTCCGGATTGGCGGCCAGCGCGCTGAGCACGTGCTCCGGGCCGATGTACCCGGCGCCGCTCGCCCGGGCCAGCTCGTGCGCGTCCAGCAGGGCGCGCTTGACGGCCGGCGTCAGGGACAGCGACGTGGGCGGCGGGGCCTCGTTGGGGGTGTGCTGGACCGGGCCGGAGCGCTCGTCGATCTCCGACGCCAGCGAGTCGGGGTCCGCGCCGGCCCGGCTGAGCAGGCTCCGGGTCGGTTCCGCGGACAGCGCGGCCCGCAGCAGGTGCTCGGTGTCCAGGTCCCGGCTGCCGTGCTCGGCGGCGTACTGGGCGGCGCCGCGCACCAGCTCCCGCGCCGGCTGGCTGAGCAGCCGGCCGATGTCGATGTGCCGGGGCCGCGGTCCGCCGAAGAACCGGGCGAGGAATTCGGCGAAGGGGTCGCCCTCCGGGCTGATGAAGCCGCTGGTCATCGCTGTCCGTCCTCCGGTGTCCTCCGCTGGTCGACGTGCCGGGGCCGGGTAACCCGGTCGGGGCCCGCTCATGCCACGATGACACGTCGTCCCGTGGCGGGCACGTTCGGGAACGGCGCCGGCGCCCGGCCCCGGAAGGCTTTCCGCGCCCGCCCGCCAGGCCCGCCTGCGTCTGCCTGCCGGGTCCGTCCGCGCCCGTTCCTCGGGTCTGCCCGCGCCCGCCCGCCGGGTCTGCCTGCGTCTGCCTGCCGGGTCCGTCCGCGCCCGTTCCCCGGGTCTGCCCGCGCCCGCCCGCCAGGCCCGCCCGCGTCTGCCTGCCGGGTCCGTCCGCGCCCGTTCCCCGGGCCCGCCCGCATCCGCCCGCCCTCAGTTCCCCGGGCATGCCCGCCCCCCGTTCCTCAGGCGTCTCCTCCCGTGCCCGCCCCTCGGTCTTCTCCCCGGGGCCGCTCCCCGGGCCTGCTTCTCAGCCCCTGCCCGTCCCTCAGACCCCTTCCCGCGCCGTGAGCACGCGCGGCCCCTCCTCGGTGATCGCCACCGTGTGTTCCGCGTGGGCGGCGCGCGAGCCGTCGTCCGTCCGCAGGGT
This sequence comes from Streptomyces sp. NPDC006134, assembly GCF_040628835.1. NCBI lineage: Bacteria > Bacillati > Actinomycetota > Actinomycetes > Kitasatosporales > Streptomycetaceae > Streptomyces > Streptomyces sp. NPDC006134. Next base: position 12,009 of record NZ_JBEXTV010000027.1, read on the forward strand.
CCAGCCGTCCGGCGCCGCGTGGTAGCCGTCCCCGCCGCCGCCGATCACCATGGGCTCGATCGCCAGGACCATGCCGTGGCGCAGGGGCATGCCCCGGCCCGGGCGGCCCTCGTTCGGCACCGGCGGGTCCTCGTGCATACGGCGGCCGATGCCGTGCCCGCCGAAACCGTCCGGGACGCCGTAACCCGCGGCGCGGCACACCGAGCCGATCGCGTGGGCGATGTCCCCGATGCGGTTGCCGACGACGGCGGCCTCGATGCCGGCGGCGAGGGCCCGCTCGGCGGTCTCGACCAGGCGCAGGTCCGCCGCGCGCGGCCGGCCGACGACGAAGCTGATCGCCGAGTCGCCGGCCCAGCCGTTCAGCTCCGCGCCGCAGTCGATGGAGACCAGGTCGCCGTCGCGCAGCCGGTAGCCGTTCGGGATGCCGTGCACGATCGCGTCGTTCACCGAGGCGCAGATGACGGCCGGGAAGGGCGTCGGCGCGAAGGAGGGCCGGTAACCGAGGAACGGCGAGCCGGCCCCCGCCTCCCGCAGCACCTCCCGGGCCACCGCGTCCAGCTCCAGCAGGGAGACCCCCACGTCCGCGGCCCGCCGTACGGCGGTCAGCGCCCGCCCGACGACCTGCCCCGCCTCGTACATCGCGTCGATCGACTTGTCCGTCTTCAGTTCCACCATGCCAATTACTATACCGGTATTTTAATGGGGTCCTGGCGGTAGGATGGCGGCATGGTGCGCACCCCACTGACCCCCGAGGAACGGGAACGCGGCGAGCGGCTCGGACGGCTGCTGCGCGAAGCGCGCGGCGGCCGGAGCATGGCGGACGTCGCGGCGAGCGCAGGGATCTCCGCCGAGACCCTCCGCAAGATCGAGACCGGCCGGGCCCCGACCCCGGCCTTCTTCACGGTGGCCGCGCTGGCCCATGCCCTCGGCCTGTCGATGGACGAGCTGGCGGGTCGCTGCGCGCTCGCCGGGGTCTGATCCGGCGTCACCTCGTGCGGTGCCGCGGCCCGCCTCGCACCGCCCTGCCCTGCGCCTCGCGCTGCGCCGCCCTGCGTCCCGCACCGCGTCGCAGCGGGCCCGCTGAGCCCGCCTGCCCCACCCGCCCCACAGGTCTCGCCACCCGCTCACCCACAGGGGTGTGAAACGCGATCGACACCCCGCCTTGGCGACGATGGTCTTGGCAAGCTCGCCCGAGAGGCTTACGTTCGTCCCTCTACGGCCTGCTCTACGGGCGTAGAGGCGCTTTCGTCGCGTCGAAGGAGCAGCTCATGGCCAACGTCGTACGTGCCGCTCTGGTCCAGGCCACCTGGACCGGCGACACCGAGTCCATGGTGGCGAAACACGAGGAGTACGCCCGCGAGGCGGCCCGGCAGGGCGCGAGGATCATCGGGTTCCAGGAAGTCTTCAACGCCCCCTACTTCTGCCAGGTCCAGGATCCGGAGCACTACCGCTGGGCCGAACCGGTGCCCGACGGCCCGACGGTGCGCCGCATGCGGGCGCTCGCGCGGGAGACCGGCATGGTGATCGTCGCGCCGGTGTTCGAGGTCGAGCAGCCGGGTTTCTACTACAACACCGCAGCCGTGATCGACGCCGACGGAACCGTCCTCGGCACCTACCGCAAGCACCACATCCCGCAGGTCGAAGGCTTCTGGGAGAAGTACTACTTCCGGCCCGGCAACCTCGGCTGGCCCGTCTTCGACACCGCCGCAGGCAAGGTCGGCGTCTACATCTGCTACGACCGCCACTTCCCCGAGGGCTGGCGCCAACTCGGGCTCGCGGGAGCGCAGTTGGTGTACAACCCGTCCGCCACCCACCGCGGTCTGTCCGCCCACCTGTGGCGGCTGGAGCAGCCCGCGGCGGCCGTCGCCAACGAGTACTTCGTCGCCGCGATCAACCGCGTCGGCCAGGAGGAGTACGGCGACAACGACTTCTACGGCACCTCGTACTTCGTCGACCCGCGCGGACAGTTCGTCGGAGACGTGGCCAGCGACACCAAGGAGGAACTGGTCGTCCGCGACCTCGACTTCGGCCTGATCGACCGGGTGCGGCAGCAGTGGGCCTTCTACCGCGACCGCCGGCCCGACGCCTACGAGGGGCTGGTGCGTCCGTGACCCGGGATCTGTTCAGCCGCCACCGCGCCGTCCTGCCCGACTGGCTCGCCCTCTACTACGAGGACCCCATCGAGATCACCCACGGCGAGGGCCGCCACGTCTGGGACGCCGCCGGCAACAAGTACCTCGACTTCTTCGGCGGCATCCTCACCACCATGACCGCGCACGCCCTGCCCGAGGTGACCAAGGCGGTGAGCGAACAGGCCGGGCGGATCCTCCACTCCTCCACGCTCTACCTCAACCGGCCGATGGTCGAACTCGCCGAGCGCGTCGCCCAGGTGTCCGGCATCCCCGACGCCCGCGTCTTCTTCACCACCTCCGGCACCGAGGCCAACGACACCGCCCTGCTGCTGGCGACGACGTACCGGCGCAGCAACACGGTCCTCGCCATGCGCAACAGCTACCACGGCCGCTCCTTCGGCGCGGTCGGCATCACCGGCAACCGCGGCTGGTCCCCGACCTCCCTGTCCCCGCTCCAGACCCTGTACGTCCACGGCGGCGTACGCACCCGAGGCCCCTACGCCGCCCTCGACGACCGGGACTTCATCGACGCCTGCGTCGCGGACCTCACCGACCTCCTCGGCCACACCCGCCCGCCGGCCGCGCTGATCGCCGAACCGGTCCAGGGCGTCGGCGGCTTCACCTCCCCGCCGGACGGCCTGTACGCCGCCTTCCGCGAGGTGCTGCGCGACCGCGGCATCCTGTGGATCTCCGACGAGGTGCAGACCGGCTGGGGCCGCACCGGCGACCACTTCTGGGGCTGGCAGGCGCACGCCCGCAGCGGCCCGCCCGACATCGTCACCTTCGCCAAGGGCATCGGCAACGGCATGTCCATCGGCGGGGTGATCGCCCGCGCCGAGATCATGAACTGCCTGGACGCCAACAGCATCTCCACCTTCGGCGGCACCCAGATCACGATGGCGGCCGGCCTCGCCAACCTCACCTACCTGCTGGAACACGACCTCCAGGGCAACGCCCGGCGGGTCGGCGGGCTGCTCATCGAGCGGCTGCGGTCGATCGCCGCGCAGGTCCCGCACGTCCGCGAGGTGCGCGGGCGCGGGCTGATGATCGGCATCGAGCTGACCCGGCCCGGCACCGACGAGGCGGACCACCAGGCCGCGTCCGCCGTGCTGGAGGCGGCCCGCGCGGGCGGACTGCTCATCGGCAAGGGCGGCGGCCACGACACCAGCGCCCTGCGTATCGCCCCGCCGCTGTCCCTCACGGTCGCGGAGGCCGAGGAAGGCGCCGCGATCCTGGAGCACGCCCTGAGAAGCCTCCGGTAACCGGCCGCCGAGCGGAGGAGCGAGCACACCGGGACCGCCACCTCGAGGCACTTCAAGGGCCTTGAGGTGGTGCCGGGGCGCGCGTCCCACCGGACCGCACGCCCCGGCACCACCGACCACGGCAGGAGAGGGAACAGCAGCATGAGCAGCAGCCGTACCGTCATCCGCGGTGGCCTCGTCGTCACCGCCTCCGACGAGATCCACGCCGACGTGCTGATCGAGGACGGCCGCATCGCCGCCCTCGCCGCGTCCGGCACCCCGGCCGCCGCGTCGTTCACGGCCGAGCGAAGCGAGATGGGGGACCCCCCGCCCGGAGGGTGGGGGAGGGTCCTCGACGCCACCGGCAAGTACGTCGTCCCGGGCGGCGTCGACGTCCACACCCACATGGAGTTCCCCTTCGGCGGCACCCTGGCCTCCGACACCTTCGAGACCGGCACCCGGGCCGCCGCCTGGGGCGGCACCACCACGATCGTGGACTTCGCCGTGCAGAGCGTCGGCCGCTCCCTGCGCGAGGGCCTGGACGCCTGGCACGCCAAGGCGGAGGGCAACTGCGCGATCGACTACGGCTTCCACATGATCGTCTCCGATGTGAACGAGGAGACGCTGAAGGAGATGGACCTCCTCGTCGAGGAAGGCGTCACCTCCTTCAAGCAGTTCATGGCGTACCCGGGCGTCTTCTACTCCGACGACGGCCAGATCCTGCGCGCCATGCAGCGCTCCGCCGAGAACGGCGGCCTGATCATGATGCACGCCGAGAACGGCATCGCCATCGACGTGCTGGTGGAGCAGGCCCTGGCCCGCGGCGAGACCGACCCCCGCTTCCACGGCGAGGTCCGCAAGTCCCTGCTGGAGGCCGAGGCCACCCACCGCGCCATCCGGCTGGCGCAGGTGGCGGGGGCCCCGCTGTACGTCGTGCACGTCTCGGCGCGGGAGGCGGTCGCCGAACTGGCCCGGGCCCGCGACGAGGGCCTGAACGTCTTCGGGGAGACCTGCCCGCAGTACCTGTTCCTGTCCACCGACAACCTCGCCGAGCCGGACTTCGAGGGCGCCAAGTACGTGTGCAGCACGCCCCTGAGGCCCCGCGAGCACCAGGCCGCGCTGTGGCGGGGACTGCGGACCAACGACCTCCAGGTGGTCTCCACCGACCACTGCCCCTTCTGCTTCGCCGGCCAGAAGGAGCTGGGCCGCGGCGACTTCTCGAAGATCCCCAACGGCCTGCCGGGCGTGGAGAACCGCATGGACCTGCTCCACCAGGCCGTCCTGGACGGTCACCTCACCCGCCGCCGCTGGATCGAGATCGCCTGCGCCACCCCGGCCCGCATGTTCGGCCTGTACCCGAAGAAGGGGACCATCGCGCCCGGCGCCGACGCGGACGTCGTGATCTACGACCCGCACGCCGAGCAGGTGATCTCCGCCGAGACCCACCACATGAACGTCGACTACTCGGCGTACGAGGGCAAGCGCGTCACCGGCCGCGTCGAGACCGTGCTCTCGCGCGGCGAACCCGTCATCACCGAGCGGGAGTACACCGGACGCAAGGGCCACGGCGTCTACACCCCGCGCTCCACCTGCCAGTATCTCCTCTAGCACTTCAGGAGCGGTGCCCATGGACTTCGGACTCGTCCTCCAGACCGATCCGCCGGCCTCCCGGGTCGTCAGCCTGATGAAGCGCGCCGAACGCAACGGCTTCCGCTACGGCTGGACCTTCGACTCCGCCGTGCTGTGGCAGGAGCCGTTCGTCATCCACAGCCAGATCCTCGCGAACACCACCCGGCTGAAGGTCGGCCCGATGGTCACCAACCCGGCCACCCGCACCTGGGAGGTCACCGCCTCCACCTTCGCCACCCTCAACGACATGTTCGGCAACCGCACGGTCTGCGGCATCGGCCGCGGCGACTCCGCGATGCGCGTCGCCGGCCGCAGGCCCACCACCCTGGCCCGCCTCGGCGAGGCGATGAGGGTGATCCGGGCGCTCGGCCGCGGCGAGGCGGCCGACCTCGGCGACGGTACGGTCGTGAAGTTCCCGTGGGTCCGGCCGGGCGCCGAACTGCCGGTGTGGATGGCCGCGTACGGCCCCAGGGCGCTGAAGCTGGCGGGGGAGGAGGCCGACGGGTTCATCCTCCAGCTCGCCGACCTCTACCTGACCGAGTACATGGTCGAGGCGGTCAGGAGCGCGGCGTCCGCAGCCGGCCGCGACCCGGCCGAGGTGACGGTCTGCGTCGCCGCCCCCGCGTACGTCACCGCCGACGACTCGCCCGGCGCGCTCGCCCACGCCCGCGAACAGTGCCGCTGGTTCGGCGGCATGGTCGGCAACCACGTCGCCGACCTCGTCGCCCGGTACGGCACGGACGGCAGCGTCGTACCGCAGGAGCTCACCGACTACATCGAGGCACGCCAGGGCTACGACTACGCCCACCACGGACGCAGCGGCAACCCGGACACCCGGTTCGTGCCGGACGAGATCGTCGACCGGTTCTGCCTGATCGGCCCGGCCGGGCGGCACATCGAGAAGCTGAACGCGCTGCGCGCGCTGGGTGTCGACCAGTTCGCCGTCTACGCCATGCACGACGCGCGGGAAGCCGTGATCGACGCGTACGGGACACAGGTGATCCCCGCCGTGAACCGCTGACCTCCTCCTGCGCCGACCCGCTGCTCACCTCCTTCTCCGCTTCTCTGTTCTCCCGCTCCTTCCTCCGGTCGGTGACACCCGCACGGCCTCTCCCGCCCCGTCCAGCCGATTGGCCCGCCCATGACCGACACCGCCCCCACGGGCATACCGCCCGCCGCCACCCAGGTCACCCTCCCCGACGGGCGGGTGGAGCTCGCCCCGGACTCCCCGCCGCCGAGCGGCCCGTACGCCAACGAAGACTTGCTGCCGGTTCCCGTCTCCCGGCGCACCTGGACCACGTACAACTTCTCCGCGCTGTGGGTCGGCATGGCCCACAACACCGCCTCCTGGACCCTCGCCTCCGGCCTGATCGCCGTCGGCATGGACTGGAGGCAGGCGGTGTTCACCATCGCCCTGGCCAATGTGATCGTGCTGGTGCCGATGCTGCTCACCGGCCACGCGGGACCGAAGTACGGCATCCCCTTCCCGGTCTTCGCCCGCGCCTCGTTCGGCATCCGCGGCGCCAACCTGCCCGCCGTCGTGCGGGCGCTGGTCGCGTGCGGCTGGTTCGGCATCCAGACCTGGATCGGCGGCGAGGCGATCTACTTCCTGGCCGGCAAGCTCGTCGGGGACGGCTGGACCGGTGCCGCCGAGGTCGGCGGCCACGCGTGGACCATGTGGCTGTCGTTCGCGCTGTTCTGGGCGCTCCAGCTCGCCATCATCCACCGCGGCATGGAGACGATCCGCCGCTTCGAGAACTGGGCGGCGCCCTTCGTCCTGATCGGCGCGTTCGTGATGCTGTGGTGGATGAGCGACAAGGCGGGCGGCCTCGGCCCGCTGTTCGACCAGCCGTCGAGGCTCGGCTGGGGCGCGGACTTCTGGACGCTCTTCGCACCCGCGCTCATGGGCATGATCGGCTTCTGGTCGACGCTGTCGCTGAACATCCCCGACTTCACGCGCTACGGCCGCAGCCAGAAGGCCCAGACCTGGGGCCAGGCCCTCGGACTGCCCACCACCATGACCCTGTTCGCGTTCCTGTCCGTCCTGGTCACCTCAGGCTCGCAGGCGGTGTACGGCGAGCCGGTCTGGGACCCGGTGCAGCTCGCCGCCCGGACGGACAACGCGGCCGGGCTCCTCTTCGCCCTCGTCACCGTGCTGGTCGCGACCCTGTCCGTGAACGTCGCCGCCAACCTCGTCTCGCCGGCCTTCGACTTCTCCAACGTCGCGCCGCGCCGGGTGAGTTTCCGCACCGGCGCGCTCATCACCTGCGTCCTCGCCGTGCTGATCTTCCCGTGGAAGCTGTACGCCGACCCGCAGGGCTACATCTTCACCTGGCTCGGCCTGGTCGGCGGGCTGCTCGGCACGGTCGCCGGCATCCTCGTCGCCGACTACTGGATCCTGCGCCGGGCCCGGCTCGACCTCGTCGACCTGTACCGCGCGGGCGGCCGCTACTGGTACGACGCCGGCTGGAACTGGCGGGCCGTCGCCGCCTTCGCGGCCGGCGGTGTCCTCGCCATCGGCGGCGCCGACTTCCACCCGCTGATCGACGGCCGTCCCGTCCCGGCGCTGGCGCCGCTGGCCGACTACGGCTGGGCGGTGGGCCTGGGCACGTCGACGGTGCTGTACCTGGCGCTGATGCTGCCGCGCCACCGCCGGACGGCCGCCGCCCGGCGGTGACCGGCCGTACCCTTACGGAGCCCCCGCGGAGGGGGAGGGTCAGCCCCGGCCGTCCCCCAGCGCGGCCAACGCTTCCTTCGCGGCCTTGACGGCGCCCTTGTTGATCTCCTCCGTGCCGGGCGCCTTCCGCGTCTCGAAGTCGCTGCCGTTGTACGTGACGACCACCAGCGCGTTGGACGCGCGGACGACCACCGTGCCCTCACGGGTCTGCTGCCCGTCCTCGGTGACCAGGTTCACCACGGAGTACGCCGCGTCGCCCAGCCCCGGGACCTCGCCGCCACCCCGGTCGTTCTCCAGGCGCTCCTCGTACGACGCCCGTGCCGCCTCGTCCGACTCCATGACCTCGAAGGAGACGTCGAGCCAGCGGTAGTCGTACTCCTTGAGCGCGTTCCACGAGCAGGTGCGGCGCACCTGTGTGTCCGTGGACGGTATCTCCTTCCCCGCCTTCCTCGCCCCCGGGACGAGAGACGCGACCGTCGCCTCGGCCAGACTGGCGCACGGCGCGGGAGCGGAGCGGTACGTCCTCGACGCGGCCTGCGTCGAGGGGGCGGAAGGGGACCGGCTCCCGGCCTCGGGAGCGGCCTGGTTCCCGGCGGCGGGAGCCGCGGCGGGCGGCCCGGACGGCGGCTCGGACGCCAGCGCCCAGCCGGCCGTGGCGAGCACGGCGACCGGGGCCAGGCGCGCGGCCAGGGCGAACGGCAGAGGGAGAGAACGCACGGCGCACTTCTCTTGGGGACGGTGCGGAGTGTGTCCACACTGCGGACGGGACGACAGTGTCACACGAGTCCTCGTGAGGCGAAAGTGCCCTCTCACTGTGTGCAGGCACGGTGACGGGACCGGCCTGCCGACGGTTTCGGTCAGGCATGATTTACGCGTATATAAGTGCTTTCGGTGGTATGCGCCGGCGCGCGCACGACTCCGCCGGGGAGGGGTGAAGCCGTCGGCCCCGAGCCGATTGCCGCCCACCGGCCGGAAGGGAGGCTTGCCCGACAGCGCCGCCCTCTGAGCGATCTCCGCCCACGCGGGGACGACACCAGCGCGATGAATCAGGAATCTCTGGGGAGCCGGGCTCTACGGGACCGCAGGGAGAGCCCGGTCCGCAGGGGCTGCCTGGCCCCTGCTCTCCCTGTGGGACCTGTTCACACCCGGGGTGCTGGTCCTGCTCGTGCCGCCCCGCTCGACGCGCTGGCCGCCGTCCAGGCTCGCGGCGCGGTGTGCGTGTGGGGGCGTGGAGCGGTTCACCACGACGAGTTCCCTCGGGCGGAAGGCCACCGACGGGTGCTCCCGCCCGAGGGCGAGGACTCACAGGCCGGAGCCGCCGGTGGCGTCGATCACCTTGCCGGTGACCCAGCGCGCGTCGTCCGAGGCGAGGAAGGCCACGATGTCGGCCACGTCCTCCGGCTGGCCGACGCGGCCCAGTGCGGCCAGGGAGGCGGCGTGGGCTTCGGCCTCCGGGTTGCCCCGCAGCCAGTCCGCGTTGACATCCGTGTCGATGATCCCCGGCGCGACCGAATTCGCTGTGATGCCCCGGGCGCCAAGCTCCTTGGCGAGGTTGAGGGTGAAGTTGTCCAGGGCGCTCTTGGTGGCGCCGTAGGCGATGGCCTCGGGCATGGCGAGGTGGGCCGCGCCGCTGGAGATGTTGATGATCCGGCCGGCGTCGCGCAGTCGCTTCAGCCCCTCCTGCACGACGAAGAACGGTGCTCGCACGTTCACGGCGAAGACCTCGTCGAAACCGTCCTCGGTCAGTGACGCCAGGTCCGCACTGCGTCCTATACCGGCGTTGTTGACGATGATGTCGACGACCGGCTCGGGCGTGTGGTGGAGGATCTGGGTGTCGAAGGCCGACCACAGGGCGGCGGCATCGCCGTGACGGCCCAGTTGCGCGTGGAGGGCGAAGGCCCGACCGCCGTCCTTCCGGATGCGCTCCACGGTGTCGTGCGCCGCGGTCTCGTCGCGGGCGTAGGTCAGCGCGACAACAGCGCCGTCCTGGGCGAGCCGCTGTGCGACGGCGCGTCCGATGCCCCTGCTGCCTCCGGTGACGAGTGCGGTCTTTCCGTCAAGTCGCTGCGTACCCATGGTGGTTGGCCGCCTTCCATTTTTTGAGTGATCGACCAAGAAAGAAGGTAGCACGGTTTGTTGGTCGAGCACTCTAAAATGTGGGGCATGGCTGAGACCCCCAAGCGCGGCCGTCCGCGCACCTTCGACCGCCAAGCCGCTCTGACCGCGGCCATGCGCCTGTTCTGGGAGCGAGGCTATGAAGGCGTTTCCATCGGCGAGCTGACCGAGGCGATGGGGATTCGCTCAGGGAGCCTGTACGCGGCCTTCGGAGACAAGAAGTCCCTGTTCAAGGAAGTGGTCGACGCCTACGGCCGGACACCTGTCGGCGGCTTCGCCGGGGTCGCGCTCCGGGAGGAGCCCACCGCGTACGGGGCGTTCGCGCGCATCCTTCGAGAGGCCGCGGTCGTCTACTCGGACCCCGCGCACCCGGCCGGCTGCCTGGCCATCGGCGCGGCGACCAACGTCACTCCGCAGGACGCGGAGGTGCGGGCGTTCCTCCGCGACCTGCGCAACAGGAACGTGGACGGGTTCGAGGCCCGACTGCGGGAGGCGCAGCGGGCGGGGGAACTGCCCGCCGAGGCCAGCCCTCGGGCCCTGGCCGACTACTTCGCCACCGTCCTGCAGGGACTCTCGCAACGAGCCCAGGACGGTGCCGCCGCCGCCCAGCTGGCCGCGGTGGCCGAACTGGCGCTGGCCGCCTGGCCGGCGGCGCAACGCTGATCGGTTCACCCGATCCGGCCGGCAAGATCACGCGGGGGTGCGGGATCTGATCATGGAAACGGCCTCCCGCTCGCATGGGACGAGAGGCCGCCAGCCCTTTGACCTGCTGTGCAGTCCGTGCACCCGGCAGGCGCCGCCCCGCGCCCGAGGGGCAGCCCGACATCCGGACTCAGGGCACCCGGGCCGTCCACTCCGGTGACGAGAACTTGGTGCGCGCCAGTTCCCGCGCCCGGGCCAGTTCCTCGTCGGTCACCTTGCCCTGGGTCAGCCCGTATCGGCCGCGGAACGAATCGATCATCCGGTCGATGACGGCCTCGCGGGGCAGCCCGGTCTGCCGGCGCAGCGGGTCCACCCGCTTCTTCGCGCTCTTGATGCCCTTGTCGGACAGCTTCTCCCGGCCGATGCGCAGCACGTCCAGCATCTTGTCGGCGTCGATGTCGTACGACATGGTCACGTGGTGCAGCACGGCGCCGGGGCCGCCGTCCGGTCCCACGACCCGCTTCTGCGCGGCTCCCGCGATCTTGCCCTGGTCGGTGGCGATGTCGTTCAGCGGCTGGTACCAGGCCCTGATCCCCATGTCGCCGAGCGCGCCCAGCACCCAGTCGTCGAGGTAGGCGTAGCTGTCCTGGAAGGACAGGCCCTGCACCAGCGCTCCGGGCACCGACAGCGAGTACGTGATCGTGTTGCCCGGTTCCACGAACATCGCGCCGCCGCCGGAGATCCGGCGCACGACCTCCACGCCGTGGCGGGCGGCGCCGTCGGCGTCGACCTCGTTGCGCAGCGACTGGAAGCTGCCGATGATCACGGCGGGGGCGCCCCATTCCCAGACGCGCAGCGTCGGGGGCCGGCGGCCCGCCGCGACCTCGCCCGTCAGCACCTCGTCCAGCGCCATGTGCAGGGCCGGGGACTGCGGGCCCTCGTGGATGAGCTGCCAGTCGTAGTCGGTCCAGTCCGTGGCGTGCGCGAGGGCGCGGCGCACGGCGATGCCGACGCCCTCCGAGGTCAGCCCGTACATCACGGTCCCCTCGGGCAGCGCCGCGTCGATCCGCGCCGCCAGACCGGCCGCGTCGGTGTCCGCCGGGGCGCCCTCCAGGGCGCGGTTCACGGCGTCGAGCGCCTCGTCCGGTTCGAGGAAGAAGTCGCCCGCCACGCGCGCGTGACGCAGCACGCCGTCCTCGGTCTCCACGTCCACGACGACCAGCTTGCCGCCGGGGATCTTGTACTCACCGTGCACCCGACTGTCTCTCCGTTCCCGGTCCTGCGGTCCCGACCGGTCGACCGCGTCCGCCATCGGCCAACGCCGGACCAGGGCGGATGATTCCCGTGTTGCCCGTGATTCCTGGAATGTCGCGCGAGTGGCGGGTCGCTACTGGCGGTCCTTCGCCACGAGGTAGGCGATGCCGATGAGCGCGGCCAGTGCCAAGGCGGGAACGGCCAGGACCTTCGCCGTGGCGGTCAGGCCCTTGGCGAAGCCGGCCGACCAGGCCGTGTAGCGGTCGCCCCGCGCTCGCAGATCGTGCCGGGCGAACGCGCCGAGAACCAGGGCCGCCACCGCCGTGATCAGGCAGATGACGAGCGGCGGGAGTACGCCGACGGCCTCCGCATAGACCTGGAGCCGGCTTTCTGCTCCTGGGGCGATCCAGTCCTCCACGGCTTCCACGGCCCGTACCGCGGCCTTGACGAGCATGATGACCGAGGTGACGGCGGCGGCCAGGGCGGCGGTCGCGAGGGCGGGGGAGAGGAAGGACTTCTGCCGGGGAGGGGACGGGGGTGGAGGAGGGGGAGGGGGCGGCGGGGGAGGCGGAGGCTTGACCTGGACTGTCGGTGGGGGAGGTGGAGGCTCGACCTGGGCTGTCGGCGGGGGCGGCCTGTGGCCGGGTGGCGGGGGCTCGCGGCCGTCCGCCCCGGGAGGCCGCTCGGGGCGGTCAGTGGCCTGGGTGGGCGTCTCCTCGCGCTCCGGCTCCACCACCGCCTCCACGTGGATCACCGCGTCCGCGGTGATCCCCTTGAGCACGATGTCGCCGCTCAGATGCCCCTCGGCGGACGGGTCCAGGGTGACGTCCAGGCCCTCGGCCGACTCCTCGACCCGCAGCCAGCCGTGCGTGGAGTGGGCCACGCAACAGCGGGCCAGGGGCGGGCCGGCCAGGGTCACGGACCGGTGCTGCGGTGGCGAGCCCCGCGGCACCGGGCCGAAGTCCAGGCGGGCCGGGGTGGGCTGGAGGCGGACCTCGCGCAAGGCGCTGCTCGCCTCGTCGGCGATCTGCCGGATGTCGTTGCGCGCGACCTCCTCCAGGGCCTGGCGTGCCCCTTCGGCGATGGGGAGGGACTCGTTCCGCAGCCGGGAGCGCAGCTCGGCCACGGCGCCCAGGCGGGCGAAGGCGTTCCTGCTGCCGAGGGCGCTCTTCACGGAGGGCGGGAGGCCGACGGGGACGATCTTGATACGGCGGTGCCTGCTGTGCGCCAGATGCAGGTCTCCCTGCATCTCCACGGTCTTGCTCGGCGTCTGGTTCGGGTTCTGCTCCCGTACGTGGTCGAAGACGTAGTCGTACAGGTCGTCCAGGGAGACCTCGCCGTCCGCGTCGAGGTCGGCCTCGCCGGTCCTCAGGCCCTCCACCACCGCGTGGGTGAACACCGACGGCCGGGGTCCGGTGTTCTCGGCGAGGTCGGGCCCCTCGAAGGCGTACTCCATGGAGTTGGACGCCGTGATGACGGCCCAGCCCCGCCCCCTGGGCGGTTTTTCGGCCTTGAAGGATTCGAGCACGTTCACGTCCCCGGAGGCGCGGACGGAGGACGACCCTTTGGAGAAGGCGCCGCCGTAGCAGCAGTCGAGGAACAGGACGGTGCTGCCGGCCCGGGTGCGGGACATGCATCCGCGTACGAACTGGGCGGGGACCGCCGTGGCGTCCAGCATCCGGGGTTCGGTGTCGCTGGCGGCGAAGTACAGCTCGCCGGTCTCGCTCTTGAGCCCGTGGCAGGAGAAGTGCAGCACCAGGGTGTCGTCGCGCCGGCGGTCGGTGAAGAAGCCCTGGATGCGCCGGCGGATGACGTGGGCCGGTTCGTTGCGCACGACCTCGACCTCGAAGTCGCCGATCTCCGGATCGTGCAGGACCTCGGCGAGGGCGGTGGCGTCCTGCGCGGGTGCCCGCAGCTTCTTGAGCCCCTGCTCGTCGTAGCGGTCGTTGGCGATGATCAGCGCGTGCCGGGATTCCGTCATGACGCGGCTCCCGCCGCGGAGTGCTTGCGCACGAAGAGGTCGAAGGCCTCGGTGACCTGCTCGTCGGTGGCCTTCGAGATCTCCAGCGTGTCGTCGTTCAGCGTCAGGCGCAGCGACGGGCGCTGGTCCTGGCACCGGCCCAGCCAGGAGCGGACGACGGTCACCACCTGGGTCAGGGCGGCGGCCGACGTGCCCAGGTTCACCAGGAGGGTGCCGATCAGGGCGACGTCCACGGCCCGCGCTCCGGGCGGGACGTCCTCACCGGAGGCGGTCGATACGTCGTCCACGTCCAGGGCGAGCAATTCCTCGCGCAGGTAGGCGGTCAGCTCCGCCACGCGTTCGGCTTCCGCTCCCTCCTCCGACAGGAGGATCATCAATGTGTTGTTCTCCACCGGCTCAGCCCCTTCGATCGTGCCAGGGGCGGCGCGGAGCGGATCGTGGGTGGCTCCACGTCGGCTTTTTCCAGTCTCCGCCCCCGGCCGCGGCGGAGCAAATCAGTCGCGGCGGAGTGAAGGCCGAGCGAAGGGGGGCGAACCGGACGCGGTGGGGCCATGGCCGGGGACGGGGGCTTCCGGGCGGGGCGCCCGGGAGCCCCGCCGGTGCCGGAAGGGGCCTCCCGCGGCATCCGTGCGCGCGGGAGGCCGTTCGCCGTACGGGTCAGGAGGCGGTGCACGCCCCGATGACCGGCGGGGTGCTGGTGCCGTTCTTCATGACGGTGAAGCCGAAGCTCGTGGACGCCCCGGCGGCGAGGTTCCCGTTGCCGTTGGGCTTCATGGTCATGACGTTGCCGCTGCTGTCCCAGGTGGGCGAGCCGTTCCAGGTGGCGGAGATCCTCTGCGGCGGGGTGAGCGTGACCGTCACGCTCCAGGTGCTGATGGGTGCGCTGCCCGCGGTGATCGTGACCCGGCCGTTGAAGCGGTCGCTCCACTCCTCGGCCTTGGCGTAGGTGGCGGTGCAGGACGCGCCGCCGCCGCCACCGCCGCCGCCGTCGGAGGAGCCGCCGAGAGCGTTCAGGACCGCCGTGTACGCGGGCTTCTTGGCGTAGTTGGAGTCGAACAGCAGCGGCGTGCCGCTCGCGCGCCAGGAGTACTTGTCGGTGATGCCCCAGACGGTGATGCCGGTGCAGCGGGTGACGGCCAGGCACGCCTTCACCACGTTGCCGTAGCTGGTGGCCTGGGAGGTGCCGGAGCCCTCGATGTCGAGCTCGGTGATCTGGACCTCGACGCCGAGGTCGGCGAAGCGCTGGAGGTTGGCCTGGTAGTCGCCGGGGACGGGGGAGGCGCTGTTGAAGTGGGACTGGAAGCCCACGCAGTCGATGGGCACGCCGCGCGCCTTGAAGTCCTTGACCATGGCGTAGACGGCATTGCTCTTCGGGTTGATGCCGTCCGTGTTGTAGTCGTTGTAGCAGAGCTTGGCCGCCGGGTCCGCGGCGCGGGCGGTGCGGAACGCCTCCTCGATGAAGCCGTTGCCGAGCTTGTCCTGGAACGGGGAGCTGCGGCGGGCGCCGCTGGAGCCGTCCTGGAACGCCTCGTTGACGACGTCCCAGCTGTGGATCTTGCCCTTCCACTGCCCCATGACCCGGTTGATGTGGTTGTTCATCGCCGAGCGGAGGTCGGCCGCGTTCAGACCGCCGACCCAGCCCGGCAGCTGGGAGTGCCACACCAGGGTGTGGCCGCGCACCTTCATGCCCCGGCTCTGGGCGTGGCTGACGATCCGGTCGGCGGCGGAGAAGTTGAACGAGTTGCGACTGGGCTCTACGGCGTCCCACTTCATCTCGTTCTCGGGCGTGACCGAGTCGAACTCCGTGTTGAGCGTGGAGACGTACGGGGCCTCGCCCAAGTGGTTGGCGGCGACGGCGGTGCCGAAGTAGCGGCCCTTGGCCGCCGCCGCGGAGGCGAGGGTCGTCGCCGCGTCGGCCGTCCCGGCCAGGGCGGTGACGCCGGTCAGGGCGAGCAGGCCTGCCAGGCCGGCCCCCAGGGCGGTGCGGGCCCGGGGTGGAGACGTACGGCGCGTGATGAGCATGGTCATGTCATCCCCTTCTGGGTGGCCGTCGCCGGGTCGGCGCGGCCTGTGGGTGGGAGGGTGGATGAACTCTTCCGGGATCACCGAACCCGAAAGTTTCGGGAAGCTTTCCGAGCGGATGCGGGAGAACGTACGGCTCACCGATCGCCGGGTCAACCGGTCGCGCAGGAATCCGCCCCGTCGCCGGGACGAGTTTCCCTGCCGTGACGCTCTGTTGACGGTGTGACGGCCGACCCATACGGTGACGCAGCACCATACCGAAGGACTTCGAAACATTCGGGACAGGGTGGCCGCCCTGGTCCGCTGCCGTCAGGCACCCCGGACCTCCCGGGCGCCCCGGCCACCCCAGACACCAAGGAGTACTCGCCCGTGAAGGTGCTGCGCCTCGTCACAGCCGCCGCCGTGACGTCGACCCTCGCCCTGATCCCTCTCGCGGCCGCAGGTCCCGCGGCCGCCGCCGGGGGAGCCCCCGCCCCGCAGGACCGGTCGCTGCGGCAGCTCGCCGCGGACGACCGGCTGCGCGTGGGCACCGCCGTCGACACGACCGCCCTCGCCCAGGACGCCCCCTACCGCGCGCTCGCCGGCTCGGAGTTCTCCTCCGTGACCCCGGAGAACGTCATGAAGTGGGAGGTGACCGAACCGCGGCGGGGCGAGTACGACTACGCCGCGGCCGACCGGCTCGTCCGGTTCGCCGAGCGGCACGGACAGAAGGTCCGCGGCCACACCCTCGTCTGGCACAGCCAGCTGCCCGCCTGGCTCACCTCGGGCGACTTCACCCCCGACGAACTGCGCACGATCCTGCGCCGCCACATCACCGACACGGTGCGGCACTTCAAGGGCCGCATCTGGCACTGGGACGTGGTCAACGAGGCGTTCAACGAGGACGGGACCCTGCGCGACAGCATCTGGCTGCGCGCACTGGGCCCCGGCTACATCGCCGACGCCTTCCGCTGGGCCCACGCGGCCGACCCGCACGCCAAGCTCTTCTACAACGACTACAACATCGAGTGGGCCGGCCCGAAGAGCGACGCCGTGCTGGACCTGGTCCGCACCCTGCGCGCCGAGGGCGTGCCCGTCCACGGGGTCGGCTTCCAGGGGCACCTCGGCATCCAGTACGGCCTGCCCGGCGGCGTGGCTGCCAACTTCCAGCGCTTCGACGCGCTGGGGGTGCAGACCGCCGTGACGGAGGCGGACGTGCGCATGGTCATGCCGGCCGACGAGGAGAAGCTGCGCACGCAGGCCGAGGGGTACCGGCTGCTCCTCGACGCCTGCCTGCGCGCACGGCACTGCGTCTCGTTCACCGTGTGGGGCTTCACCGACAAGTACTCCTGGGTGCCCGGCACCTTCGAGGGCGAGGGCGCCGCCAACATCCTCGACGAGGAGTACCGGCCCAAGCCGGCCTACCGCGCGCTCCAGGACCGGCTGGCGGGACGGGCCAGGACCGCCACGTCCGGCTGAGCGCTCCGGGACCAGTCGGCGACGTCCGGCTGAGCGCTCCGGGACCGGTCGGCGACGTCCGGCTGAGCGCTCCGGGACCGGGCGGCGACGTCCGGCTGAGCGCTCCGGGACCGGGCGGCGACGTCCGGCTGAGCGCTCCGGGACCGGCCGGCGGTACGGGCCAGGCCCGCCCCACGTCCGGCTGAGCGCCCCAGGGACCGGCCGGCGGGGCGGCGCCCGCGTCGTCCGGCCGGTCCCGGCGCCTCCCGGTCACGCCTCCCGCGGCGGCGCGGTGCTCTGCCGCACCACCAGCCGCGTCGCCAGCTCGATGCGCTGCGCCGCCTCGCCGGGGCCGCCGGGGCGCAGCAGCATGCGGGCCGCCTCCTCGGCCATGTGCCGCAGCGGCTGGTGGACCGTGGTCAGCGGCGGGCTGGACCACTGGGCCAGGGGGACGTCGTCGTACCCGACCACCGACAGGTCTCCCGGCACGCTCAGCCCTTTCAGCCGGGCCGCCTCCAGCACCCCGAGCGCCTGGAGGTCGCTGCCCGCGAAGATCGCCGTCGGCCGGTCCGGGCCGTCCAGCAGGTCCATGGCGTGCGCGAAGCCGCCCTGCACGTGGAAGTCGCCGAAACGCACCAGGCGCGGGTCGGTCTCCAGGCCCGCCATCGCCATGGCCGAGCGGTAGCCGTCCAGGCGGGCCAGGGAGCACAGCATGTCCTCGGGACCGGTGACGATCGCGATGCGCCGGTGCCCGCGGTCGGTGAGGTGGCGGGTGGCGGCGAGGCCGCCGGCCCAGTTGGCGGAGCCGACGGAGGGCACGTCCGGGTCGGGGTCGCCGGCCGGGTCGATGACGACGAACGGGATCGAGCGGGACCGCAGCAGTTGCTTGACGTCCTCGGGGAGCGTGGAGAAGACCAGGACGACGCCGAGCGGCCGGCGGCGCAGGACGCCCTCGATCCAGCCGGGCGCGGGGGCGTGCCGGGTGCCGCTCTCGGTGAGCACCACGGTCGCCTTGTTCGCCTTCGCGACGGTCTCCACGCCGCGGATGATCTCCATCGCCCAGATGCTGTCCAGCTCGTGGAAGACGAGTTCGACGAGCGGGGCCGGCGGCGCCCCCTGGTGCCTGCGGCGGTAGCCGTGGGCCTTCAGGAGCTGCTCGACCCTGGCCCGGGTCGTCGAGGAGACATCCGAACGCCCGTTGAGGACCTTCGAAACTGTCGGCAGCGAAACACCCGCCTCTTTCGCCACCGCGGCCAGGGTCACTCTGCCGCTCACCTCGTCGTCATCGTGCATGCGCGCAGCATAAGTCACCGACGCCGATAACGGTTTGGCCGCGTGTGTGCACGACCGTTGACCGCGAATCGGATCTCCACCTACTGTCCGACGGCATGGACTTTCGGCGAAGAAGCCGAAACTTTCGAAAGGCGAACGATGAAGACACGTGTGCGGTTGCCCCGGCTGCTCGCCTGTGGTGCGACGCTCGCCCTGGCCCTGTCCCTGACGGCCTGCGGCAACGGTGACGGCGGGGGGTCGTCGGGCGACGGGAAGATCCGTGTCCTGGTCTACGGCGACGCCACCAACAAGGTCGAGAAGAAGATCGTCGACACCTTCAACAAGACGTCCGACGTCAAGGTCGTCCTCGACACCATCCCCGGCGCCGACTACCAGCAGAAGCTCCAGACGATCATCAACACGCCGCAGGCACCGGACGTCTTCTTCAACTGGGGCGGCGGCAGCATCAAGCCGTTCGTCAAGGCCGATCTGCTGATGCCGCTGGACGACTTCATCAAGAAGGACCCGGGGCTGAAGGCCAACTTCCTGCCCTCGGTCCTCGACAGCGCCGTCGTCGACGGCAAGACCTACGGCGTCCCGATGCGCGGTACCCAGCCGGTCCTCCTGTTCCACAACAAGGAGGTGCTCGACAAGGCCGGGGTGAAGCCGCCCAAGACCTGGGACGAGCTGCTGGACGCGGTGAAGAAGCTGAAGGACGAAGGGGTCACGCCCATCGCGCTCGGCGCCGGCGACCGCTGGCCGACGCTGATGTGGTTCGAGTACCTCTACGACCGTGTCGCCGGGCCCGAGCTGTTCCGGAAGGCGGTGGGAGGCGACAAGGACGCCTGGGCGAGCGCGGACAGCAAGAAGGCGCTGGGCATGCTCAAGGAGCTGGTCGACGCGGGCGCCTTCGGCAAGAACTACGACTCCGTGAAGTACACCAACGGCTCCTCGCCCGCCCTGCTGGCCTCCGGCAAGGCCGGATTCGAGCTCATGGGCTCCTGGTACTACTCCCAGCAGCAGGAGGACGCCAGGGAGTTCGCCGAGAAGAGCCTGGGCTACACCGCCTTCCCGGCCGTCCCCGGCGGCAAGGGCGACCCGGCCGACGTGGTCGGCAACACCAACAACTTCTACTCGGTGCTGAAGAAGACCAAGCACCCCGAGGCCGTCGCCGAGTTCCTGAAGCTCATGTACTCCGACGAGTTCGTCAAGGAGCAGCTGGCCGTCGGCAATCTGCCGACCACCACCAACACCAAGAAGTTCCTCGGCACGGCGGCCGACCCGGACTACTCGCGCTTCCAGTACGACCTGGTGGCGAAGGCCCCGGCGTTCCAGCTCTCGTGGGACCAGGCGTACCCGCCCGCGGCCATGACGCCCATGTACCAGGCCCTGCAGCAGTTCACCAACGGACAGCTCGACACCGACGGCTTCATCAAGGCCATGCAGGCCCTCCCCACCGAATGAACGGCTCATGACCACGCAGATCACGAGCGCTCCGCCCGCCGTCGAGCCCCGCAAGCGGGCCCGGCGGCGGCCGGAGGCCTCCTCCGCGTCCCGGGTGGGACGTCCCGGGTTCCTCTGGGCGCTGCCCGCCACTGTTTTTTTCGCCCTCTTCGCCATCGCCCCGCTGATCATGGTGGCGGTGCTGTCCTTCATGACCTGGAACGGCCTCGGCTCCCCCGAGTTCGCCGGCCTCGACAACTGGTCGCGCCTGGCCGACGACCCGGTGATGCTCAAGAGCATCTGGCTGACTCTGCTGCTCACCGCGCTCGGCGTGGTGCTCCAGACGCCGCTGAGCATCGTGCTCGGCGTCTGGGCCGCCGGCCACCAGCGCAACCGGGCGGTGCTGTCGACCGTCTACTTCATCCCGCTGCTGCTGTCCGCGACGGCCGTGTCCGTGCTGTGGCGGGCGCTGCTCGACCCCAACTTCGGCGTCCCCTCCCGCGCCACCTGGCTGTTCGGCGACGGCAACCTCTTCGGGGAACAGGCCACCGCCATCGGGGTGCTGGCCTTCGTCAGCACCTGGCAGTTCACTCCGTTCCACACCCTGATCTACCAGGGCGCCGCCCGCGCGATCCCGCAGGTGCTCTACCAGGCCGCCGAGATCGACGGCGCGGGACGCTACCGCCAGTTCTTCCACATCACGCTGCCGCAGCTGCGCAACTCGGTCGTCACCTCGATGATCCTGATGATCGTCGGCGGCCTGACCACGTTCGAGACGGTCCTCATCCTCACCCAGGGCGGACCCGGCACCGACACCACGATCAGCGCGTACTACATGTACGAGAAGGCGTTCAAGGGCTTCGACTTCGGCGCCGGCGCCGCCATCGCCCTCGCCCTGGTGATCGCGGCCACCATCGTCTCGCTGATCGTCGTCCGCGTGTCCGGCTACGACAAGATGCGCAGCGACATGGAGGGTGTGTCATGAGCCGGGCGACAAGAAAACGCCCCAACTACCTGGCCGGCGCGGGCTCGCTGGTCTGGCTGTTCCTGGTCGGCCTGCCGCTGTACGTGATGCTCGCCGCGACGGTGCGGACTCGGTCGGACTACGCCGAGAACGGCCCCCTGTCCATCCCCGACAGCTTCACCCTCGACAACTACACCCGGGCCTTCGACTCCGGCTTCGGCCGGTACTTCCTCAACACCCTCCTCGTCACCGCGTGCGTGATCGGCATCGTGCTGCTGCTGGTCCCGCCGCTCGCCTACGCCATCGTCCGCAACCGCAGCAGGGCCACCTCGCACGTCTTCCGGCTGTTCCTGCTCGGCCTCGCCATCCCGGCGCAGGCCGTGATCGTCCCGATGTTCTACCTGATCAGCGAAGCCGGACTGTACGACAACCTCCTCGGCGTCATCCTGCCCACGGCCGCGTTCTGCCTGCCGATGTCCGCGCTGATCCTCAGCGGCGCCATGCGCGACATCTCCCCGGAGCTGTTCGAGGCCATGGCCATGGACGGCGCCACCCCGCGCCGCATGTTCTTCCAGCTCGTCCTGCCGCTGTCCCGCGGCGGACTGTCCACGATCGTCGTCTTCTCGGCGCTCCAGGCCTGGAACGGCTTCCTGTTCCCGCTCGTCCTGACCCAGTCCGACTCCACCAAGGTGATCACCCTGGGTCTGTACAACTTCCAGACCGAACACGGCATCGACATCCCCGGTCTGCTGGGGGCCGTGGTGCTGTCCATGGTCCCCGTCCTGCTCGTCTACCTGTTCGCCCGTCGCGCCCTGGTCCAGGGGCTGATGGGCGTGGGAGGAAAGTGACCGCCAACGTGGCCGTTGAGACCACCCCCGAAGTCCCCCTCTGGAACGACCCCGCCCACTCCGTCGCCACCCGGGTCTCCGCGCTCATCGACGCGATGACCACGGAGGAGAAGATCGCCCAGCTGTACGGCGTGTGGGTCGGCGCGTCCGACGAGGGCGGCGAAGTCGCCCCGCACCAGCACGACATGGAGGAGGCCGTCGACCTCGACGCCCTCCTGCCCGCCGGGCTGGGCCAGCTCACCCGCCCCTTCGGCACCGCCCCCGTCGACCCCGCCCTGGGCGCCCTGTCCCTGGCCCGCACCCAGGCCCGCATCACCGCCGCCAACCGCTTCGGCATCCCCGCGCTCGCCCACGAGGAGTGCCTCGCCGGGTTCGCGGCCTGGGGCGCCACCGCCTACCCCGTCCCGCTGTCCTGGGGCGCCACCTTCGACCCGGACCTGATCCGCCGCATGGCCGCCGCCATCGGGCGCGACATGCGGTCCGTCGGCGTCCACCAGGGCCTCGCGCCCGTGCTGGACGTGGTGCGCGACGCCCGCTGGGGACGGGTGGAGGAGACCATCGGCGAGGACCCCTATCTCGTCGGCTCCATCGGCACGGCCTACGTCCAGGGGCTGGAGTCCGCCGGGATCGTCGCCACCCTCAAGCACTTCGCCGGCTACTCGGCCTCCCGCGCCGGGCGCAACCTCGCCCCCGCCTCCATCGGCCCCCGCGAACGCGCCGACATCCTGCTGCCGCCCTTCGAGATGGCCGTGCGCGAAGGCGGCGCCCGGTCCGTCATGCACGCCTACACCGACACCGACGGCGTCCCGTCGGCGGCCGACGAGGCGCTGCTGACCGGGCTGCTCCGCGACACCTGGGGCTTCGAGGGCACCGTCGTCGCCGACTACTTCGGCATCGCCTTCCTCAAGACCCTGCACGGCGTGGCGGGCGACTGGGCCGAGGCCGCGGGCACCGCCCTGACGGCGGGCGTCGACGTGGAACTGCCCACCGTCAAGACGTTCGGCGAGCCTCTGGCCGAGGCCGTGCGCGCGGGCCGGGTGCCGGAGGAGGTCGTCGACCGCGCCCTGCGCCGGGTCCTCACCCAGAAGGCGATGCTCGGCCTCCTCGACGCGGACTGGAACCCCCTCCCGCCCGCGCTCGCCGACGCCGACCCGGACGACCCGGACGCGCTGCGCGGCACGATCGACCTGGACACCCCCGAGAACCGCGCCCTGGCCCGCACCGTCGCCGAGGAAGCGGTCGTCCTGCTCGCCAACGACGGCACCCTGCCGCTGGACCGGCCCCGCCGCATCGCCCTGGTCGGCCCCAACGCCACCGAGCCGACGGCCGTCCTGGGCTGCTACTCCTTCCCCCTGCACGTCGGCGTCCACCACCCCGGCACCCCGGTCGGCATCGGCCTGCCCACCCTCGGCGACACCCTGGCCCGCGAGTTCCCCGACGCGGAACTGACGATCGTCCCCGGCACCGGTGTCGACGACGGCGACGTCTTCGGCATCCCGGAGGCCGTCCAGGCCGCCCGCCGGGCCGACGTCGTCGTCGCGGTCCTCGGCGACCGGGCGGGGCTCTTCGGCCGCGGCACCAGCGGCGAGGGCTGCGACGCCGAGTCGCTCGCCCTGCCCGGCGCCCAGCAGCAGCTCCTCGACGCCCTGCTGGACACGGGCACGCCGGTGGTGACCGTACTGCTCGCCGGACGGCCCTACGCGCTCGGCCGCGCCACCACCGAGGCCGCCGCGATCGTCCAGTCGTTCTTCCCCGGCGCGGAGGGCACCGCCGCCCTCGCCGGGGTGCTCAGCGGCCGGACCAACCCCAGCGGACGCCTGCCGGTCAGCGTGCCGCGCGGACCGGGCTCCCAGCCCTCCACCTACCTCGGCGCGCGGCTCGCGCACGCCAGCGAGGTGTCCAGCATCGACCCCACGCCCGCCTTCGGCTTCGGGCACGGACTGTCGTACACGTCGTTCGACTGGAGCGACCTCGCGGTGGAGGCCGACCGGGCGCCCACGGACGGCGAGTTCCGCCTCGCCCTCACCGTCCGCAACACCGGCGAACGGCACGGCACCGAGGTCGTCCAGCTCTACCTGCACGACCCGGTCGCCTCCGTCGTGCAGCCGGTGCAGCGCCTCGTCGGCTACACCCGGGTGCCGCTCGCCCCGGGCGAGGCCCGGCGGGTCCGCGTCACGGTCCCGGCCGACCTCGCCTCCTTCACCGGCCGCGACGGGCGGCGCGTGGTCGAGCCGGGCGAGCTGGAACTGCGCCTGGCCGCCTCCAGCACCGACCCCCGCCTGACGGCGACGGTCACCCTGACCGGCCCCGCGCGCCACGTGGACCACACGCGCGCCTTCCACGCGGCCTTCGGCCAGGAACCGGCAGGCCAGGACCCGACCGGGCAGGGGCCGTCCGGCCGGGACGAGGCGCCGCAGGAGTGAGACGGCGCCCGGACCGGACCCGGCCGGGGACGAGGCCCCGTCCCCGGCCGGGACGAGGACCGCTCCCGGCCGGGGACGCGCACGGTCACGCGGTGGAGCGGCCCGCCCGGTCCGGGGCGGCCCGCCGCGGCTCCCCGGGGAGGAACGTCACCTGGGGAGCGCCCGTGCGCGGATGGACGCCGACCTCCGCCGCCACCCCGTACACCTCGGCCAGCAGCCGGGGCGTGAGGACCTCGGCGGGCGGCCCGGAGGCGGCGACCTCGCCGTCGCGCAGGACGTAGAGGCGGTCGCAGTAGTACGCGGCCAGGTTCAGGTCGTGCAGGGCGAGCAGCACGGTCGCGGGCAGCCGGCGCAGCACGCCGAGGACGTCCAGCTGGTGGCGGATGTCCAGATGGTTGGTGGGTTCGTCGAGGACGAGCAGGGCGGGCTGCTGGGCGAGGGCGCGGGCGATGAGCACGCGCTGGCGTTCGCCGCCGGAGAGCCGGTCGAAGGGGCGGTCGGCCAGGTGGGTGACGTCCACCGCCGCCAGCGCGGAACCGACGAGCGCGGCGTCCTCGGGGGTGTCGCCGGCCAGGAGCCGCTTGTGCGGGGTGCGGCCCATTGCGACGACCTCGCGGACGGCGAGGTCGAGGCCGGAGCCCGGCTCCTGCACCACCGCCGCCACGGTGCGGGCCAGCCGGCGCACGGGCAGCGACCAGGCGTCGGCGCCGTCGACGCGGACCCGCCCGGCATCGGGGCGCAGCACGCGGTAGACGGTGCGCAGGAGGCTGGACTTGCCGCTGCCGTTGGGGCCCACCAGCCCGATCGTCTCGCCCGGCCGGGCGGCCAGGGACACGTCCCGCACCAGGTGGCGGGCTCCGGCGGTGAGGGTGACGCCCTCGACGGTGAGATCTGCCGCGCTCATGCCACTGTCCGGTCGGTGCTCCGCCGGGCGTCCCGGCGCATCAGCCACAGGAAGAACGGGCCGCCGCACAGGGCCGTCAGCACACCCACGGGGATCTCCATGGGCGCGGCGACGACGCGTGCGGCGATGTCGGCCCAGACGAGGAAGACCGCGCCGCCGAGGGCCGCCGTCGGCAGGACGCGGCGGTGGTCGCCGCCGACGGCGAGGCGGACGATGTGCGGCAGCATCAGGCCGACGAAGCCGATCGGCCCGCACGCCGCGACCAGGACGCCGGTGACGAGGGAGAGCAGGACGAACATGCGGGCGCGGAAGCGCGCCACGTCCAGCCCCATCGTGGTCGCGGCCTCCTCGCCGGCGAGCAGGAGGTTCAGGTTGCGGGCCTGGACCAGGAGGACGGCGGTGCCCAGGAGCAGGGCCGCGCCGGGCAGCCACAGCGTGTCCCAGCCGACGCCGCCGAGGCCGCCGAGAGTCCAGGCGAGGACCGCGCGGGCCTCGTTGCCCCGGCCGGTGGTGAGCAGCAGCAGGTCCAGTACGGCGGTGAGCACCGCGGCGACGGCCACACCGGACAGGACCAGCCGTGCCGAGGTGATCCGGCCGCCGGTGCGGGCGGTGGCGTAGACGAGCAGCAGGGCGCCCAGCGCGCCCGCGAACGCGGCGGCCGGCAGCGACACCGGCCCGAACAGGGTCACCCCGGACACGATCACCACGACGGCGCCCAGGGACGCCCCGGAGGAGACGCCGAGCAGGTAGGGCTCGGCGAGCGGGTTGCGGATCAGAGCTTGCAGGGCGGTGCCCACGACCGCCAGCCCGGCGCCGGCCACGGCCCCGAGGAGCACGCGCGGCGCGCGGACGTCCAGCACGATGGTCTCCCGCGCCCGCGACCAGTCGGGTTTTACCCAGTCGGCGCCCAGCGCGTGCGTCACGATGCCCCACACCTGGCCGGGCGGCACCCGCACCGAGCCGAGGGCCAGACCCGCCGTGGCGGAGACCACCAGGAGGACGGCCAGGACGACGAGCGTGACGGTGAGACCGGCCCGGCCCGCCCGCCCGCCGCCCTCCTGACGTCGGCGCACGGCCTGCCCGGTGCCGGCCTCGGCGGCCGGGGCCGTCACGCGAAGCTCTCGGGGTGGATGCCGCGGGCCAGGTCCTCGACCGCGTAGGCCGAGCGGACGCCGACCAGCGTCGCGGTCAGCGGCAGGACGACGAACCGCTGGTTCCTGACGGCGGGAACGTCCCGGAGGGCGGGCTGGGAGAGCAGGAACTCCTTCTTCCGCTCGACGCTTCCGGCGCCGGCGTAGTCGTAGAGGGCGATGACCTCGGGCCTGCGCTCGACGACCTGCTCCCAGGAGACGTCGCCGAAGACGTCGTCGAGGCCGGCGAAGACGTTCTCGCCGCCGGCCAGCCGGATCAGTTCGGTGCCCAGGCTCCTGCCGCCCGCGGTGAAGGCGGCCTTGTCGCCGCTGTCGTAGACGAAGACGGGCACCCGGGGCCTGCCTTCGACGGCGGTGGTGGCCCTGCCGACCCGTGCCCGCAGGCCGGCGACCAGTGCGTCCGCCCGGCCGGGGACGCCGAAGATCCTGCCGATGGTGCGGATCTCGGCGTAGGTGTCCTCCATCGTGACCCGCTTCTCGCCGCAGTACTCGCGGTTGAGGTGGGTGGCGATGCCGGCGTCGGCGAACGCCTTGCGGGAGCGGCCCTCGTGCTCGGCGAAGGCGCTGCCGTAGCCGCCGTAGACGAGGTCGGGCTCGGCTTCCAGGACCGTCTCGAACGACGGTTCCTTCTCCGCCAGCCGGGGGATCGCCTCGTAGTCCTTCCTCCACTCGGGCAGGACCGCGGAGTCGGGGAAGGCGGTGCCGGCCATGCGGTCCTTCAGGCCGAGGGCGAGCATCAGTTCCGCCGGGTGCTGGTGGATGGTGACGACACGGGAGGGCGGCTTGTCGTACGTCGTCTCCACGCCGCAGTTGTCGATGGTGACGGGGAAGCCCGCGGCCGGCGCGGCCGTGGCCTTCGCGGCCTCGGCGGTGTCCCGCGACGATCCGCAGCCGGCGGTCAGCAGGGCCGCCGACAGGGCGACGGCCGCGGCCGTGGCACGCAGGGTACGGCGCCTGCGGGCAGGGGTGAACAGCGGGGGACGGGACGTGCCGTCGTACACGTGAAGCCTCCTGGGGAGTCCGCGCTCCTCGGAACGGGCCCGCGACAGGCCAGTGTCCTGACTCCCGGATCGACGCTCCTCCCCCGGCCTTCCCGCGCGGCGCGCAGTGGCGTGTCGAGGGGTGCACTCCCCGGTCACAGTGGCGGGACCGTGCCGGATTCGCACCGGCTTCCTGTCTCCCGTCGCGGCGATGACCCGCTGATACTACGATCCGCCCCGCTCGGGTCGAAAGGGCGTGCGGACCTGCGCGCACGCCCCCGTGCCCCGCGTCACTGCACGCCCCCCCGTGCCCCGCGTCACTCCTCGCGGACCGCCCGCAGCACCAGCCGCTCGGCGTTCTCGTCGTAGGGGCGGCCGTCGAACCCGCCGAACACCTCCACCCGGCCGAACCCCGCCTCCCGCGCCATCCGCCGCAGCTCGACCGCGCTGTACACGAACCACACCAAGGTGGCCCGCGTCACCCGCTCGCCCCGGACCAGGACCCAGTCGCTGCGCAGCCGCGCCCAGTCGTCCAGCACGGTGTCGGTCTGCACCATCAGGTCCTCGCCGCGCCGCACCACCTTCGGCGGGGTGACCTTGCGGGCCAGCAGCTCCTTGCCGGCGAGGTCCAGGACGAGGGTGCCGCCGGGTACCAGGCAGTCGTGCATGACGCGCAGCACCCGCTCGTTGTCGGCGGGGTCCTCGAAGTAGCCGAACGAGGTGAACATGTTGAGGACGACGTCGAAGGCGCCCGGCGCCTCGTACGCGCGGGCGTCGGCCCGCACGTACGTGACCCGGACGCCGGCGTCGGCCGTCCGCTTCCGCGCCCGCTCCAGCATGGCCGGGCTCAGGTCCACCCCGGTGACGTCGTGGCCGCGGCGGGCGAGCGGCACCGTGAACACCCCGGGCCCGCAGCACAGGTCCAGCACCCGGGCGCCGGCCGGGAAGGACAGCAGGGGAGAGGTGGTCAGCAGTTCCTCGGCCTGTGCGTAACGCTGCTCGGAGAAGAGGAAGTCGTGGAACCCGGTCCAGAAGTCATCGTCCTGGAACCCGCCCGTCCGTGTCATGCGGTCTCAGTCCTCCTTCGTCGTCATGGGGGTGGAGGTGTTGCGGCGTGCGGTCGCGCAAGGCCGGCAGGACGGCCGGGAGCAGCAGGCACTGCGCGGCGGCCAGCAGCCAGAACCAGCCGGTGTGCCCGGCGTGTTCGGTGAGTCCGTAGAGCTGCCCGCCCAGCACTCCACTGGCGCAGGCACCGATCCCCGCGGCCAGCCGCTGCCGGCCGAAGACCACGGCGTCCGAGCGCGGGCTGCGGCGCAGCGCCTCCAGGTCGTTCTTCAGGAACAGGACGATGTCGCCCAGGGTGATCAGCGCTCCGCCCGCCAGCAGCGCCGGCCGGGTGCCGATCGCCAGCACGGCCAGCCCGGCCGCCAGACCCGCGAAGCCGGCCGCGAGGGCCGTCGCGTAGGGCATGCGCCTGATCAGGCCGGAGGCGAGGGGCTGGACGACGATCACGAGCACGAAGCAGAGCAGGAGGACCAGGCTGTAGAACGTGCCGGAGGCGCGTTCGACGGCGTACACCGCCAGGAAGTGCTGGAAGTGGAAGTAGAGATAGAACGCCAGCACGGTGGCGGCGAACGGCAGGACCGCCACGCCGGACAGCGGGCCCCGGCGCGCACCGCCCGGGGCGGACGGCCGCTCCCCGTCTTTTCCGTCCTTCCCGTCCTTCCCGTCCGCATCGGGCAGCCGTGCGTGCCCCGCGGTGACCGCGAGGAACAGCGCCGTGACGGCCGCGAACAGCCAGCCGGGCGCGGACAGCACGAAGGGCCCGGCGACCAGCGGGCCCACCGCCATGCCCGCGTGGAGCGCCGCGTTGCCCGCCGACAGGAACGCCGGGCGGCGCTCGTCGTCCACCCCGTGCACCAGGTACGCCTTGTTGGCGGGCAGGTACAGCGCGGCGCCGCAGCACGTCAGGACCAGCGCGCCGACGGCCAGCGGCGGCCAGCGCAGGGCCGCCAGCAGACCGGCGAACCCGGCCGTGCGCACGGCCAGCGCCCACAGCATCGTGCGGCGCAGCCCGATCCGGTCCGCGAGCGCCCCGCCCGCCACACTGCCGGAGAACTGCACGAGGGAGGCCGCCGCCAGGACGACACCCACCGTGCCGAGCCCCATCCCGAGCCGCTCGTGCAGGAACACCGACATGAACGGCAGGACCATGAAGCTGCCGAGCGGGATCAGGAAGGAGCAGAGCAGCAGGAAGCGCAGGGGGCCGTCGAGCGGGAACAGCGCGGCCCGCAGCCCCGCCGCGCCCGAGGGGCGTTCACCCACCTGACGTCTTGCGGGCGGCAGGGCCGGGGAGCGGGCGGGTCAGCACACGCAGCGCCCCCGCGGCGGCCACCGCCCGGTGC
Source organism: Streptomyces sp. NPDC006134 (assembly GCF_040628835.1). Classification (NCBI taxonomy): domain Bacteria; kingdom Bacillati; phylum Actinomycetota; class Actinomycetes; order Kitasatosporales; family Streptomycetaceae; genus Streptomyces; species Streptomyces sp. NPDC006134. The sequence continues at coordinate 41,529 of NZ_JBEXTV010000027.1, forward strand.
GTGGCGAGTTCGGCCGTCTCGGCCTCGGCGTAGACGATGCCCGCGTAGCCGCGGCTGTCGTCCAGGTGCTCGATGAGGTCGCCGGTCCGTTTGACCGGGTACCAGGCCGGTGCGCCCGGCATGTCCGCCAGCCGGTCGAGCCCGGCGACCCCGGTGAACACGCCGGGCTCGGCCGGGTAGCCGAGGACGAAGGCGACGGCCGGGCCGCCGGGCGGCCCGGCGTCCATCAGCCGGGGGCGGCGGCCCAGCGCCGCCTCGACCATCGCCTCGTACACGTTGACGCCGAGCGCCCGGCACAGGCCCTCGCCGACCAGCGCGCCGCCGATGCGGGGGTTGACCTCCACGACCTCCGGGCCGTCGGCGGTCAGCACGAACTCCACGTGCGCGAAGCGGTCGGTGTACCCGAGGGCGGCCAGCACCTCGTCGAGCCACCGCTCCAGGGACGCCCGCCGGGGCTCGGGGAAGGCCACGGGGAAGGCGGTGATCTCCTCGCGGAAGCGGGGCTCGGGGGACATGAGCCTGCTGGAGACGCCGAGGAGCCGGGTGCGGCCCGCCCAGGTGAGGGTCTCCGCGCTGTACACCGGGCCGCTGAAGTAGGGCTCGGCGAACAGGCGCCCCCGCAGGGCCCGCCCGGCCGCCTCCGCCAGGGCCGCGTCCAGTTCGGCCTCGTCGCGGACCAGCCAGACGTTCTGGCTGCCGGTGCCCGCCGTGTCCTTGAGGATCAGGGGCAGTCCGGTCTCCCCGAGCAGCAGGTCCCGGGTGCCGGGCGCGGAGCCGGCGGCCTCCACGGCCCGCCCGCGCGTGAGGCCGAGCGCGTGCAGCCGGTTGCGTACGGCGGCCTTGTCGCGGGTCAGCCGCAGGACCGCGGGGTCGAGCCCGGGCAGGCCGAAACGGGCGGTGAGATCCGCGCAGACGGTCATCCAGGTGTCGGTGGAGCCGATCAGGCCCCGCAGGTCCGGGACCTGCTTGAGGACGTCCGCCACCCGCTCCACGTCGAAGGTGTCGGTCTCGACGACGTCGAGACGGCCCGCGGGCAGCCGCTCCAGCTCGAAGGCGTAGTACGAGGGGTCGCAGGTCAGCAGCGTCAGCCGCTCGCCGAGCGCGTCGGCGGCGCGGACCAGGTGCCCCAGCCCGAAGGTCAGCGACTCCAGGCAGACCACGGTCATGCCGCCGCCTCCTTCCGGTGCGCCGGGAGGGCGGCGCGCCGCCACGCCATCCTGGACCAGGGCATGACCATCTCCTCCGGGTCCCCGACCTCGACGGGTTTCAGCCCGGCGGGGTCCAGCGCCTCCCGGTGCCGGGCGAAGACGCGCTCCACGTACCGGTGTCCGGTGTCGGCGCCGATCACCACGTGCAGCCGGTCGGGGTGACGGCGCGCCTCGTACGCCGCCGCCAGGTACCCGGCGCCGGTGGACAGCCCGGCGAAGACCGCGTGGTCGCGCAGGAGGGCGACGGCGCCGGACATCGCGTGGGTGAAGTCCACCCAGTGCACGGCGTCGTACAGGTGGTGGCGGACGTTGTCGAAGACGATCGACGATCCGATGCCCGCGATGATCGCCTCCGGGTCGTGGTGGTCCTGGCTGCCGAAGGTGACGCTGCCGAAGGGCTGCACGCCCACCAGCCGCACCCCGGGGTCCGACTCCCGCAGGCGTTCCACGAGGCCGCCCGTGGAGGCGCCGGACCCCACTCCGCCGACGACGGTCAGAGAGGTGCCGGGGAACGCCGCCGCCACCCGGTCGGCGACCTCGTGGTAGCCCAGGTAGTGGATGTCGTCGTGGTACTGGCGCATCCAGTGGCAGCCGGGGCGCTCGGCGAGGATCTCCTCGACCCGCCGCACGCGCAGCTCCTGGTCCAGTTTCAGGTTCTGCGACGGTCTGACCTGCTCCACGGTGGCGCCGAGGATCTCCAGTTGCGCGCGGGTGGTGGTGTCCACGGTGGTGGACGCCACGATGTGGCACCGCAGGCCGTACCGGTGGCAGGCCAGGGCGAGCGCGTAGGCGTAGATGCCGCTGGAGCTGTCGACGAGGGTCTGCCCGGGGCGGACCGTGCCCCGGTCGAGCAGGTGGCGGACGGCGGCGAGCGCCGAGTAGACCTTCATCGACTCGAACCGCAGCAGGACCAGGCCGTCGGTGAGCCGGACCAGGTCGGGGACCTTCAGGGCGTCGGCGATGTGGGAGTGGATCACCCGTAGCCTCCTTGGGCGAATGAGCACTGGTGGCCGAGCGAGCGGAAGAACGCGGAGAGTTCGCACTTGACGCCGGCGGCGGGGCGGCGGGTGAAGAGGTAGCCGGCCAGGCAGCCGGTGTGGGCGACGAAGACGCCGTCGGCGCCGAACCGCTCGCGGTGGGCGAGCAGCGCGTCGAAGGACGCCTTGGGCAGCACCTCCTGGGACAGCGCGGCGCTGACGGTCGCCGCCCGGGCGACGGCGGCGGCGTCACCGCAGGCGAAACCCTTGAGGAGGTCGCCCAGGCACCGCTCGTACTCCTCCCCGCGCCGCCGGTAGTGGGCCAGCAGCCGGGAGGTGACGGCGGCGGTGTCGACGGTGCCGGGCTCGGTGACGAAGACGGTGTGGAAGCCGATGCCCGTGCCCAGACGCCGCACCACCCGGTGCCGCCCGCTCAGATGGAGCGCGAACTCGTCGAGGAACACGCTGTCGGCGCGCTCGATCCGCGCCAGGACACCGAGCATCACCTCCAGGTCGCAGGGCAGGGAGAAGACGCGGAACAGGCAGCGCAGCGTCGCCACGACGTCCGCGGTCGAACTGGCCATCCCCACCCCCACCCGCAGTTCGGAGTACGTGCTCCAGTCGCCCGGCGGCAGGGTGAGGCCGTAGTGCTCCAGGAACAGGCGGACCGCCGTCATCGACTTCTCGCCGAGCGGCGGCCGGCGCGGCGGGCCGGCCGCCTCCCCCGGGGTGAAGCACACCCAGGAGTGACGGTCCACGGGGAAGGACACCACCGCGATGTCCGGTTCGGGGCCGGCCCGCAGCGGGCCCTGGTACAGCTCGCCCAGGGTGCCGTGGCAGACGCCGGAGACGATGCCGCCCCGCTCCCCGCGCCCCGGCTCGCCGGGCACCGGACCGGCCGCCGGGCGGCGGGGACGACGAGGACTCGACCGGTCGCGCACGCGTCCTCCTCCGTACCGGGCCGTGTGGAGCGGGCCGTGAACCGTGAACACACCACCGGACAGGGCGGAAGACCACGCCCCCGTACGGCCGTCCGTACCGCCCGCCCGTTCCCCCCTGGGGCCGCCGCGCACGGCCCGCGTGCGACGCACGGGCGCGCCGGCGGTCACCCGGCCGCGCGGGACAGCGGTGACGCGCGGGGCAGGAGGAGCGAGCCGGCTGCGCGCATCAGCGTAGAGCCGTCCGCAGCCGTGCGGCAGGGGGCCGTCGGCGGTTGGCCGGAAGGGAACTCCCGTGCGCTTCCGTGAGCGGTGGAGCGGGGGAGGAGCCGGTGTTTTCCGCAGCTCAGACGATATCCGGGGCTGCCGGGGCCACCGTTTCCCAAGCGGTCGCTCTGGCCGGAACGCGTCTCGGTGTTCCCCGCCCTCCCCCTTCACACTGGTGCTCCACGTCACCACGCGCACCGCTCCCGCGGTGGCCCGTGCCCGGGAGGCCCCTGATGCTGTCGGACGCCAGATCGGACGGAGACGGCACCACCGTTCCGCCCGGACGTGGACGGCCTCCCGCCGACCGGATCGCCCTGCGGGGCGACCTGCGCTCCGCGCTGCCCGACGCCGGTGCCGCGGTGGTGGTCACGGGGGCCGTGTTCTGGTTCCTGTACGCGCGCATGGAGTCGGGCGCCTCGGCCACGGTCGCGGTCATGCCGTTCATGGACGACGCCGGTACCTACTGGATGTACCTGCTCAGCCAGGCGTTCGGCTGGTCGGGCCTGCTGTGGGCGTGGGGCACGGTGATGCTCGGCCTGCTGCTGTCGGGGCCGCGCCCCGCCCGGCTGCCGGTCTCCCGGCCGGTCCTGGAACGCTGGCACCGCACCACGAGCCTGACCACGACGGCCCTGATGGCCGCGCACGCGCTGATGTTCGCGGCCGAACTCGTCCGCTACGAGGCACAGCTGGCGTGGGCCGAGCGGCTGTGGGCGGGCTTCGCGGACACCTTCGTCCCCGGCTGGTACGACTCCGGGACCGGCAGGATCGCCATTCCGCTCGGCCAGGGCGCCCTGTACCTGGCCGTCCCCCTGGGCCTGCTGTTCTACGTCCGGCACCGCATCGGGGCGAACACCTGGCGCCGGCTGCACCGGTTCGTGATCGTCGTGTACGTGCTGAGCGTGTGGCACACACTGCTGTACGGCACCAACGTCTGGTACGGCGAGTGGCCGCGGACCGTGCTGTGGCTGCTGCAACTGCCGGTCGCGGTCCTGCTGCTGCTCCGCCTGCTGCGGCCCGCCCGGCGGGGTGAACGGCTGGGCGGTCCGGGCGGGCGCGCGGGCGTGACCTGGCCGGCCTGGACGGTGCGGGCGGCGGGACGGGCCGCCGCCGCTGCCGTCGTCGTCGGGCTCGTCGCCGTGGTGGTCTCCGGCCACGACGGCGGGCGGGAGCGCACGCCCGAACCGCCCGCCGCGTCCCCGCACGCCCCCGAGCCGGAGTAACCGGCCCCCCGGCACCGCGGGCGAAGGCGCCCGCGAGAACGTCACCGGCCGCATGGCGGCACTCCGCGGCGCGCGGCGTCCCCGGAACCGGCCGCCGCCCGCGCGTGACCGGAACACACGCCGCCGGGCACCGCCGGGCACCGAGGACGCCGCAGGGTGCCACCGGACGGCTTCCCGGGCCCGGGACGCCCGTGCTCTTCCGGACGCCCCGGGCACGCGTCGCCCCGGGCACGCGTCGCCCCGGGCACACGTCCGGCCCGGGCACACGTCCGGCCCGGGCACGCGTCCGATCAGGTTGCCCCCGGTGCATTCCCGCGCCGGGCCGGTCCGTGCGCGGAAGGCTTCCGCCGTGACCCAGCGCAGAATCCGTCACCGGGCGGCCGTCGTCACGGCGGTCTCCGCCCTGGCGCTCACCGCACCGCTGTCCGCCCCGCCCGCCTTCACCGCGAAGCCCGGCCCGGCAGCCGCCGCGGCCCGGTCCGCCGCCGAGCCCTCCGCCCTCACCGCCGAGCCCTCCGCCCTCACCGCCGAGCCCTCCGCCCCCACCGGCGAGACGGTACGCACGGGCGCGGGCCTGGTCCGCGGCACCCGCTCGGGCCCGTACCGGATCTTCCAGGGCATTCCCTACGCAGGCGCCCCCGAGGGACGGCACCGGTGGGCGCCGCCCCGCCCCGTACCGCCGTGGAAGGGGGTCAGGGACGCGACCGAGCCGGGACCGCTGTGCCCTCAGGTGCCCTCGCAGTACGCGCCGATCTCCAGCACGGAGGAGGACTGCCTGGTCCTGAACGTCACCACCCCGTCGGGCGGGGACCGCCGGGGGCCCTGGCCCGTGCTCGTGTGGATCCACGGGGACGGCTCCGTGGGCGGGGGTTCCTTCTTCGACGGGCGCCGTCTGGCCGGGCGGGGCCTGATGGTCGTCACCGTCAACTACCGCCTCGGCGTCTTCGGCGGCCTCGCCCTGCCGGGCCTGGAGGGGTCCGGCACCTTCGGCCTCCAGGACCAGCGGGCGGCCCTGGCCTGGGTGCGCGACAACGCGCGCGCCTTCGGCGGCGACCCCGGCAACGTCACCGTGGCCGGCGTCTCCTACGGCGCGTCCGCCGTCGCCGGACACCTGACGTCCCCCGCCTCCCGGGGCCTGTTCCACCGGGCCGTCATGGCCAGCGGCGAGGCCATGATGGACATGCCGGCCGGCGCCATGGGACCGGACGTGCCGGGCTACCCCTGGTACGTCTGGCGCACCGGACGGGAGATGGAGGACGTCACCCGCGAGATGACGGCCCCCCTCGGCTGCCGCGACGACCGCCCCGAGCGCGTCCTCGCCTGCCTGCGCGCCCTGCCCGTGAAGACGATCCTCGACGTGCCGCACATCATGAACGCCTTCCAGGCGTTCGGGTACGGCAACACCACCCTGCCCGAGCTGCCGCCCCGGGCCCTGCGCGCCGGACGGTTCCACCGGGTGCCCGTCCTGTCGGGCGCGACCCGCGACGAGCACCGCACGTTCGTCGGGATGCTCTACGACGCCGTGGGCAGGCCGTTCACCGAGGCCGACTACGACCGGGCGCTGCGCACCGCGTTCGGCGAGCGGGCGGCTTGGCGGGTGCGGGCCGAGTACCCCGCGGACGCCTTCCCGTCCCCCGCGCTGGCGTGGGCCACCGTGATCACCGACCGCATGTGGGCGCGCGGCACCCGGGACCAGCACGACGCGCTGGCACGGCACGTGCCGGTGTACGCGTACGAGTTCGCCGACCGTGACGCGCCGATGTTCCTGCCGCTGCCCGGCGACTTCGACTTCGGCGCCTTCCACGCCGGCGACATCCCGTACCTGTTCGAGGACGAAGCGGCCGAGCCGCTGTTCACCCCGGCGCAGCGCCGCCTGTCGGCGGCCATGACCGGCTACTGGGCCGCGTTCGCCCGCACCGGCGCACCCCGCGGCGCCGGACTGCCTGCCTGGCGCCCCTACCACCACCGGGGCCCCGCCGGACGGCCGTACACGCAGTCACTGGCGCCCCAGCGGATCGGCCCCGTCGACTACCACCGCGCGCACAACCTCGGCTTCTGGGACTGCGTGCGCTGACGGCCCGGTTCCACGACGGGCCGTCCCCGTCGGCGTCTCCTCCGTGAGAACGACGTCCCGCGGGGGTGGTTCCTCCCGAATGTCCAGCCGTCTTCGGTCCCCTTCGCCGATGTACCGGCCGGTCCGGGGTGAAACGGTGGACGTGTCCTCGGACCGGGGCGCCGCTTCGAGCCCGTACCCGGTCTCCCCCCTCCCGGACGAGGAGCCACGCGATCATGACCACTCCGCAACCGCTCGACCGCGTCAACGTCACCCACGAATGGGGAGTGCTCAAGGAAGCGGTGGTGGGCCGCGTCATCGACTTCCGCGTCCCGGAACGGCTCGGTGCGGGGCTGCCGGACTCTCTGCGCTTCCTGCCCGAGCAGACCCGGCGGAACCTGCCGCGCTGGGCGGGAAGACTCTGGTCCGAGGCGGACCCCGAGGGCTGGGCGAGAAGCGTCGGGCAGATCGAGGGACTGGCCCGTTTCCTGACCGGCCGCGGGGTGGCCGTGCACCGCCCGCGGGAGCTGACCGAACCCGAACTGGCCGTGTACGGGAGGGACGGCGACCGGTTCAGCACGCAGACGTTCGTCCGCGATCCGATGATCGTCGTCGGCGACCACGTCATCGAGGCCGCCCTGCGGCTGCCGGCCCGGTTCAAGGAACGCTTCGGGCTGCGCCCCGTCTTCGCGCAGGCCGCCGCCCGCGGGGCGCGCTGCTCGGTGATGCCGCCGCCGTCACCGGTACCGGTGCCCGAGCTCGCCTCGGCGACGGGGCCGTTCCTCGAAGGCGGCGACGTGCTGGTCCTGGGCCGGGACGTCCTCGTCGGCATCGGCCGGGGCGGAACGGCCTCCGACGCGCAGGGGGCGCGGTGGCTGGCACGCCTGCTCGGGGACGGCCACCGCGTCCACGAGGTGCCGCTCAGCGATCGGGTGATCCACCTGGACGACGGCCTCACCGCCGTCCGCGAGGGGCTGGCGGTCGTGTGCCGGCAGCAGTTCCCCGACGGCGTGCCGGCCCCCGTCGCCGACTGGGACCTGATCGACGTCACCCTGTGGGAGGCGGTGAACCTCCTCGCGGGCAACAGTCTCGTCCTCGGCCCCGGCGAGGTGCTCGTCGACGAACGGCTGACCGGCCTCGCCGAAGCGCTGACCGGGCGGAACGTCACGGTCCACACGCTTGCCTTCGACGCGGTGACCGCCTTCGCCGGCGGCTTCCGCTGCGCGCACCACCCCCTGGTCCGCGAACTCGGCGAGTGACGGGTCCCCGGGCGGCCGGACGGGCCCACCAGAGCGGCGGCCCGCCGGGCATGAGCGGCCCCGGCGGACGGGCGTCCACCGGGACCGTGGGGTGAGGGTCAGGCCGGGCAGCCGGAGTCCGCGAGGACGTAGTAGCCGGGTGCGGTCTGCATGAGGGTGTGGGTGATGAGGGTGTTCCACAGCCCCATGGCCTGCTGCGAGCCGTTGGCGTAGGTGTAGCCGCCGCTCTGGTGGGCCCGTCCGGCCGTCGTGTGGGCGTAGTTGCTCGCCGTGTGGCACGTGGGCGTGAAGCCGGTCGTGGTCGCGGTCACCGTCGCGGAGACCGCGCCCGCCGTGCCGGCCGCGTTCACGGCCGCCACCGTGTAGCCGTACGTGGTGCCGGTGGCCAGGCCGGTGTCGGTGTAGGAGGTCGACGTGGTGGTGCCCACCTTCCTGCCGCCGCGGTGGACGGCGTACGAGGACGCGCCGTCGACCGCGTTCCAGCGCAGGGCGACGGTGGTACCGGTGGTGGCGGTGACCGCCAGGCCGGTGGGCGCGGGCAGGGCCCCGGGGTCCTGGCCGCCGTCTCCGTCTCCGTCTCCGTCGCCTTCGCCGTCGAGCCCCCAGAAACGGGCGGTGTGGTGGCTGGAGCAGATGGTGTCGAGGTAATAGGTGCCGGCGGTGCCGCACTGCTCGTCACCGCTGCCCGGGTCGACCGCGAGGCCGTGCGCCATGCCGGAGAGGGAGTAGACCTCGACGGCGGGCCGGCCGGAGGCGTCGTCGTAGACGCTGAGCGTGGTGCCCCCGGCGAGGGTCTCGGTGCGGGAAGGCGTCTGGCCGATGCCCCACACGTCCGTCCACTGGTCGCGCAGTTCCGTGGCGTTGGCGGGCTTGACGGTGGTGTCCGCGGTGCCCTGCCAGATCGCGACGCGGGGCCAGGAGGCCGTGCCGGACGGGGCGGCCGCGCGCACCAGGTCGCCCCACTGCGCGGGGCTCTTGTCCGGCGGACTGTACATGCAGGTGTACGCGGCGGCGATGCCGGTCGCGCAGGAGGCGGGCAGTCCGGAGTTGACGGAGCCGGCCGCGAAGACGTCGGGGTAGGCGGCGAGCATGTTCGCGGTCATGCCGCCTCCGGCGGACAGACCGGTGATGTAGACCCGCCGGCTGTCGCTGCCGTACTGGGCGACGGCCTTGTCGACCATCTGTTTGATCGACAGTGCCTCGCCCTGGCCGCGCTTGCTGTCGCCCGGCTCGAACCAGTTGAAGCAGGAGTTGGCGTTGTTGGCGCTGCTCGTCTGCGGGAAGACCAGCGCGAAGCCGTAGCGGTCGGCGAACTTCGGCCAGCCGGAGTGCGCGTAGTAGTCGTTCGCGCTCTGAGTGCAGCCGTGCAGCGCGACCACGAGCGGGGCGCCGTCCGGCAGCGTGTCGGGTGCGTAGGCGTACATGGACAGATTGCCGGGATTGCTGCCGAAGGCGGTGACCTGGGTGAGCCCCGCGGCGGTCGCCTGCGGGGCCGCGGCGGCCAGGCCGCCGGTCAGGGCCAGGGCGCCCACGGCGGCGGTGACCCAGCGGCGGACGCCTCTGAGGAGGCGGCGGCTCCCGGTGAAACGGAACGGAGGGTGCGACGGACCCATGACGACTGCCTCCTGAAGCGGTGGGAACGGCCGTGCGCCGACGCCGGACGAAGACCGGTGAACGGTGTGACGTGCATCATCACGGCGCCCCGGCGGTGTCGACATGGGCGGGAGGGCCAGGCTTGCCGGATGCCCTGTGTGGCGGGCATCCATGGCACGCGGTGTGATCACCTGGCCCGGGAGACGAGACCCGTTCCCGGCCACTCTCGTGGTGGGGTGGGACACACCTCCACCGGCCATGGACGACGGCGCGTTCCCCGGCCGGCTGCGCCCGCTCACGCCGTGTCACCGCACCGCGTTCGCGGCGTTCGTCGCCGACGATCACACTCGACCACCACGCCCGCTTCATGCCGGAGGCAGGGGAGAAGGGGCACAGGGCGATCGATAGCCTGCTCGGGGATCAGGGGAGCGCGGGTCCCGGCCCGGACTCCCCGGATCCTCCCCAGGACGGCTCCCCAGCGCCGATCGGACGGACCGATGGGCGCGAACAGCGAGGTGAGAGGCTGTATGTTCACCACCCGGCCCACGCTCCAGGGCACCTTCGGCATGGTCTCCTCCACCCACTGGCTGGCCTCGCAGTCCGCGATGGCCGTCCTGGAGGACGGCGGCAACGCCTACGACGCCGCCGTGGCGGGCGCGTTCGTCCTGCACGTCGTCGAGCCGCACCTGAACGGACCGGCCGGCGAGGTGCCGATCCTGCTCGCCCCGGCGGGCGGCGAGGTGCGGGTGCTGTGCGGGCAGGGCGTCGCCCCCGCCGGAGCCGGCGTCGCGCACTACAAGAGCCTCGGCCTGGAGCTCGTCCCCGGCACGGGTCCGCTCGCCGCCGCCGTGCCCGGCGCGTTCGACGCCTGGATGCTCCTGCTGCGCGACCACGGCACCAAGCCCCTCGCCGACGTCCTGAAGTACGCCATCGGCTACGCCGAGCACGGGCACGCGCCCGTGGAGCGCGTCGGCGAGACCGTCGAGACGGTCCGCGAGCTGTTCGAGACGGAGTGGACCTCCTCGGCACAGGTGTACCTGCCGCACGGACGCCCGCCCCGCGCGGGCGAGCTGTTCCGCAACCCCGCCCTCGCCGCCACCTGGCGGCGGCTCCTCGCCGAGACCGCCGGGGCGGGGGACCGCGAGGCGCAGATCGAGGCCGCCCGCGAGGTCTGGCGCACCGGGTTCATCGCCGATGCCCTCGTACGGCAGGCCGCGCGCCCCACCCTCGACACCAGCGGCGAGCGGCACACCGGCACCCTCACGGCCGCCGACCTCGCCGCCTGGTCGGCGACGTACGAGACACCGGTGACGTACGACTGGAACGGCTGGACCATATGCAAGCCCGGCCCCTGGAGCCAGGGCCCGGTGCTGCTCCAGCAGCTCGCCCTGCTCCCGCCCGAACTGCCGCCCTACGGCTCGGCCGACTACGTGCACCTGCTGATCGAGGGCTGCAAGCTCGCCATGGCCGACCGGGAGGCCTGGTACGGGGACGCCGCCGACGTGCCCGTCGGGGACCTGCTGTCGGACGCGTACAACGCGCAGCGCAGACGGCTCGTCGGGGAGAGCGCCTCGTACGAGCTGCGGCCCGGCAGCCCCGGCGGGCGCACCCCGCGGCTGGCCGCGCACGCGTACGCGGCGGCCGCCGAGGGCGCCGGCTCCGCCGCACCGGGCGCCGGCGAGCCCACGGTCGCCAAGAGCCCGCTCTCCCCGGTGCCGGGCGAGCCGGCCGTCGCCGCCGACGGCACCACCCGCGGCGACACCTGCCACCTCGACGTCGTCGACCGCTGGGGCAACATGGTCGCCGCCACGCCCAGCGGCGGCTGGCTGCAGTCCAACCCCGTCGTGCCGGAACTGGGCTTCCCCCTCGGCACCCGGCTCCAGATGACCTGGCTGGAGGAGGGCCTGCCCAACTCCCTCACGCCGGGCCGCCGTCCCCGCACCACCCTCACCCCCTCGATCGCGCTGCGCGACGGCGTCCCGTTCATGGCGTTCGGCACCCCCGGCGGCGACCAGCAGGACCAGTGGCAGCTCCACTTCCTCCTCGCGGTCGGGCTGCGCGCACCGGTGCGCGGCGGCCTCGACCTCCAGGGCGCCATCGACGCCCCGAACTGGCACAACGACAGCTTCCCCGGCTCCTTCTTCCCGCGCGGCATGCGACCGGGCAGCGTCACCGTCGAGTCCCGCACGGACCCGGCGGTCGTCGGGGAACTGCGGCGCCGCGGCCACGACGTCACCGTCGGCGACCCCTGGTCGGAGGGGCGGCTGTGCGCCGTCGCGCGGGACCCGGAGACGGGGATCCTGTCGGCCGCGGCCAACCCCAGAGGCATGCAGGGGTACGCGGTGGGGCGCTGATCCGGCCCGTCCCCGGCCCTGTCCCCATCCCCCTCCCCATCCCTGGCCCCTGGTGCCCCGGTGTTCACGCCGGTCGTGCCCGGAGCACACCGGCCGGGTGGGGACCGCCGGTGGCGCGTGCTCTCATGGAGTCATGATCGAAGACAGCGAAACCATCGACGGGTTTCTCGCCCGGCACGCCTCCGACGTGGAGGAAGCCGTCCGCACGGCCGCCGCACTGGAGATCATGCCGCGCTGGCGGCGGCTCGCCGCGCACGAGGTCGACCAGAAGGCGGGACCGCACGACCTGGTGACGGACGCCGACCGCAAGGCCGAGCTGTACCTCACCGAGGCGCTCGTCGCCCTGCTGCCCGGCTCCGCCGTCGTCGGCGAGGAGGCGGTGCACGCCAACCCCGCCTCCTACGAGGCGCTCCGGGGCGAGGCACCGGTGTGGATCGTCGACCCCGTCGACGGCACCCGGCAGTTCGTGCACGGCGACACCGGGTTCTGCACGCTGGTCGCGCTCGCGCAGCACGGCGTCCTGCGGGCCTCCTGGACCTACGCGCCCGCCCGGGAACAGTTCGCCACGGCCGTACGCGGCCGGGGCGCGTTCCTGGACGGGGAGCGGCTGCACGCCGGACCGCCGGAGCCGGGCCGTGACCTGCGGGTCGCCACCTCCCACCCGGACTACACGACGCCGGAGCAGAAGCGCGCCCTGCTCGGCCTGTGGACCAAGGGCGTCGCACCCCGCGCCTGCGGCTCGGCCGGACTGGAGTACCTCGCCGTCGCCCGCGGCGCATCGGACGCCACGGCGTTCTCCTGGGAGGCCGCCTGGGACCACGCCGCCGGGCTGCTGCTCGTCGAGGAGGCGGGCGGCACCCACCTGACCCGCACCGGCGAGCCCTTCCGCATCACGGGCGGCAACGAGCTGCCGTTCACCGCGGCCCGTGACGCGGCCACGGCCCGGCAGGTGGCGGCGCTGCTGTCGGGCGGGGCCGCCTGAGGGCGGGCGTCCGGGCGCCGGGCGCCGGGCGCCGGGCACCGTGCGGGCCCGGCGCCGGGGGAGCGGACCCGCGGCCGGGGTCTGCCGAAGACGCTCCGGCAGTCCGGGCAGTCGTCGGGGGAGCGGACCCGCGGCCGGGGACTGTCGGTGCCCGGGCATATCCTGATCCTCAGTGGCCGTCGGCTGACGAAGGGGTCCGAAGGTGCCGTCGATGCTCGATGCGGTCGTGGTGGGGGCGGGGCCGAACGGGCTGACCGCAGCGGTGGAGCTGGCCCGGCGCGGGTTCTCCGTGGCCGTGTTCGAGGCGCGCGGCACCGTGGGCGGAGGCGCCCGCACCGAAGAGCTCACGCTGCCCGGTTTCCGGCACGACCCCTGCTCCGCCGCCCACCCCCTCGGCGTCAACTCGCCCGCCTTCCGCGCCCTGCCCCTGGAGCGCTACGGCCTGCGGTGGCTGCACGCCGGGCTGCCGATGGCGCACCCGTTCCCGGACGGCTCGGCCGCCGTGCTGGCGCGGTCGGTCGGCGAGACGGCCGCCTCGTTCGGCCCGCGCGACGCGGGCACCTACCGCAGACTGGTCGAGCCCTTCCTGCCCCGGTGGGACACCCTCGCCCGCGACTTCATGTCCCTGCCGCTGACCGCGCTGCCCCGCGACCCGGTCACCCTCGCCCGCTTCGGCCTCGCCGGCCTGCCCCCGTCGACCTGGCTGATGCGCCGTTTCCGCGACGAGAAGGCCAAGACCCTGTTCGCCGGACTCGTCGCGCACGTCATGGCCCCCCTGGGCTCCTTCGCCACCAGCGCCATCGGCCTGGTCTTCGCCCTGGCCGCGCACGCCCGCGGCTGGCCCGTCGCCCGCGGCGGCTCCCAGGCGATCTCCGACGCCCTCGCCGCCCTCCTGACGGACCTCGGCGGCGCCGTGCACACCGACTACGAGGTCAAGCGCCTGGACGACCTGCCGCCCGCGCGCGCGTACGTCTTCGACACCTCGCCCACCGCCCTGGCCCGGATCGCGGGCCTGGGCCGGTACTACGACGGCTACCGCTACGGCCCCGGCGTCTTCAAGATCGACTACGCGCTGGACGGCCCGGTCCCGTGGACCGCGGCAGAGGCCCGCGCCGCCGGCACCGTCCAGGTCGGCGCGGACACCGGGGAGATCGGTGCCGCCCTGCACGCGGCCTCCCACGAGGGCCGCCCCTCCGGCGCCCCCTTCCTCATCACCGTGCAGCCCAGCGTCGCCGACCCCACCCGGGCCCCGGCCGGCAAGCACGTCTTCTGGGCGTACGGGCACGTGCCCCACGGCTGGACCGGCGACCTCACCGACGCCGTCGAACGCCAGCTGGAGCGCTTCGCGCCGGGCTTCCGCGACCGCGTCCTGGCCCGCGCGACCGCCGGCCCGCCCGAACTCGCCGCCCGCAACGCCAACTACGTCGGCGGCGACATCGCCTCCGGGGCGGTCCGCGGCCTGCAGACCCTGCTGCGTCCCAAGCTGTCCCTGTTCCCGTACGCCACCCCGCACCCGGCCGTCTTCCTCTGCTCGTCGGCCACCCCGCCGGGCCCCGGAGTGCACGGCATGTCCGGACACAACGCGGCGAAGGCCGTCTGGCGGAGGCTCAGACAGACATGACCACCCTCACTCTCGTCCGGGGCGACATCACACGCCAGAGCGTCGACGCGATCGTCAACGCGGCCAACTCCTCCCTGCTGGGCGGAGGCGGCGTCGACGGCGCGATCCACCGCCGCGGCGGCCCCGCGATCCTCGCCGAGTGCCGCGCGCTGCGCGCCTCGCGGTACGGCAAGGGCCTGCCCACCGGGCAGGCGGTCGCCACCACCGCGGGCGATCTCGACGCCCGCTGGGTGATCCACACGGTGGGCCCGGTGTACCAGGGCGCCGGCAGCGATCCCTCGCCGCTCGCCTCCTGCCACCGCAAGTCGCTCCGGGTGGCCGACGAGCTGGGCGCCCGCACGGTGGCGTTCCCGGCCATCTCGGCCGGTGCCTACGGGTGGCCGGTGGAGGACGTCGCCCGCATCGCCGTGGAGACGGTGCGGGACACGGAGACCGCCGTCGAGGAAGTCAGGTTCGTCCTGTTCGACGAGCGGGCGTTCGCGGCGTTCGCCGGGCAGGTCCACCGGCTGCGGCACGGCGGCGAGAGTCCCCTTCCGCCCGGGTCCCCGTGACGGTCGCCCTCACCGGCCATGCGGATCACCCGCTTCGGACGCGGCCTCGGACAGCACCTCCTCCCCGACGTCGTCGGTGACGTCACCGGCGCCGATCACGTCATCGACGCCGGCACGGCCAGGACGCTCCGGACCGGGGGAAGGCCGGTGAGACCGGCCTGTCTCCACGCCCACCAGGGGTGCGCGTGGAGGCCCGGTCGCCGCCGGAGCCGAGGCCACCGGCCTTCACGCGGGCACGGGCGGCGCGGGGAGCGGGAGGCGGGCGGCGTCGAGCTCGTCGTGCCAGGCGGCGGACGGGAAGGCCGCGGCGTACAGCCGGGCACAGGTGCGCAGGTGCTCGCGGAAGGCGGCGTGCAGGCGGGCGGTGTAGTGGGCGCGGAGTGCGTCCGCGGGCACGCCCCGCGCCGCCGCGTCGACGACCGCGGCGGCGAGGACGGCGGTACGCAGTGCCTGCGCGGTTCCGGAACCGCTGAGCGGGTCGTGGCGGAGGGCCCCCGCGCCGACGACGAGGCGTCCGGGCGGCGCGGGCGCCCGATGGACGCGGGGGGCGGCGGGCACCGCCACCGCCGAGGCCGGAGCGTGCCGGAGCCGGTCCGCCAGCGGCGATGCGGCGAGCAGCCGGGTCAGCAGCCCGGCGGAATCCCGGACCGGCCCCGGAACCATGGCCTGCAGCAGGGCCCGGCCGCCGCCCAGCGGGGTGAGGTGCAGCCAGGCCGGCTCGGTACAGGCGAGCAGGGCGGTGCGCTCGTCCTCCCCGGGCGCGAGGGCGGCCTCGCCCGCCAGCAGGTGCCGGCGGCCGGCCGTCCACTGCGCGCCCGGCCCGTCCTGCGGCGCCGCGGTGACGGTCCACCCGGGCTGGGGTTCCTGGCCGCCGATGGCACCGCCGATGACGCCGCGGTGCCGCGCGGCCAGCCGGGCCAGCAGCCGGCCGGCCAGCTCCGCGCCGTCCACGACGACGGCCGTCTGCGCCAGCCGGCCCGGTCCGGTTCCGGCGCCCCACGCGACCTGCCGGTGTGTCAGCCACCAGCCGTCCGGGACGTGCCGGGTGCCCCACAGAGAGCGCAGCAGGTCCACGGTGACCTCGTTGAGCACCAGCGGGCGCGGCCCCGGAGCCGGGCGGGCACCGGCCAGCCGGACCCGGTGGCCACGGCCCGCGAGCAGCCACGCGCACGTCAGTTCGGCGAGCCCGGCCCCCTCCACCACGACGACGGCGCCGCGCCCGCCGGCGGTCACGAGAGGCCGTCCCCGGGGGCCGGACCGGCGGGACCGGTGGGACCGGTGGAATCGGTGGGAGCGGTGGAACCGGCGGGACCCGAGGGGGCCCCGTCCTCCTCTAGGGCGGCCAGCAGGGCGTCCGTGTCGGCCTGCTGGCGGAGCATCATCGCCCGCTCGGCGTGGCCGCCCAGCGAGCCGATCTGCGCGCGGATGCCCGTGGCCGCCGCGGCGGCGGCACGGGCGGCGCCCTGGCCGTCGGCGCGCCCGGCGCCTTCCGCGAGGGGCTCGGCGAACGGGGCGGGCAGGGTGAAGCGCGGCGCCACACCGCGCGCGGCCAGCAGGTGGTTGACCTCGTGCAGGTTGAACATGGCGCGCCGGGACTGCTCGATCAGGAGGCCGCCCGCGCGGTCGCCCAGCGCGAAGGTGGCGTCGAGCGCGCCGAGCAGCACGGCGTAGTTCTGGTCGCCGAGATCCAGCAGACGGGCCTCCAGCGGATCGTCGGAGCCGTCGCGCAGCGGCCGCAGGTACTGCTCGGGGCTCAGGTCCGCCAGGTGG
This sequence comes from Streptomyces sp. NPDC006134, assembly GCF_040628835.1. NCBI lineage: Bacteria > Bacillati > Actinomycetota > Actinomycetes > Kitasatosporales > Streptomycetaceae > Streptomyces > Streptomyces sp. NPDC006134. Next base: position 58,322 of record NZ_JBEXTV010000027.1, read on the forward strand.
CCCTGGACGGCGGTGAACCGCCGGAAGTGGTCCTGGCCCTCGTCGATGATCAGCTTGATCAGGTGCGCCAGCCGGTCGTGCTCGGGGAACTCCTCCGGGTTGCGGACCAGCGTCTGGTGCAGACGTACGTACATGCCGTCGACACCCGTGCCGGCCTCCTGGCTGGGGCGTTCGACGTCGATGAACCACTGCAGCTGCTCGGGGGTGAGCGGCCGCAGCGCGAAGGGCCGGTCGAGGGTGTGGTGGATCCTGGCGGCGCGGCCCAGCCGGGGCGGCCGGCCGAGCGTGCCGAGGGCTTCGTTGACCCACCGCAGGTGCCGCATCTCGTCCACCGCCACGGAGAACACCTCGTCCGCCGCCGCGAAGATCTTCCGGACCCGGGGGTCCGCACCGTCCGGCAGCCGCATCGGGGCGTCGAGCGAGTAGTGCGCGAAGAGGTACTCGACGCAGAGCGCGTGCTCCACGGTGGCCAGGTACTCCAGCTCGGCGATCACCTGGTCCCGGGTGAGTGTGCCGACCGCCGGCACGGGCGGGACGCCCAGGCTGTCGTCCTCGCGGCCGTTGAGCACGACGGGGAGCACGTTCCAGTCGGCGATCAGCTCGGCGTAGTCGAGTTCCCGCTCACGGCGGCCCGCGAGCCCGGGGCCGTCGGGCTCGGGCGGAACCGTGGTGCGGTCGCGCCGCTGGAAGTTGAGGTCGCGGAACCGGCCGTCGGAGCTGGTGGCGATGTCCGGCTTGGAGGCGGCCCAGTAGAAACAGCCGCAGTCCCGGAAGTCGTACTGCCAGGGCGCGCACAGGCTGCGCGTGAGGTCGCCCGGCTGGTACACCTCGGGGTCGATCACCCCGTCCTCGTCCAGGTAACGGGCCCGGTCGGCGACCAGGACGGCCGCCTCCACCGCACCGGTCCCGTCGCGCTGGACGATGCTGCGGCCGCTCAGCCGCAGCCCGTCGAGGTCGCCGCCGACGATGTCCGCCCCCGGCGAGAACCGGCCCGGGACGGGGCCCACCAGCACGGCCACCGGACCCGGCAGCAGGTCGTGCACCCGGCGCCACACCTCCAGGCCGTTGAGCCCGGTGCAGCTGAAGGTGCGGGCCCGGTCCACCGGCTCGTCCACGGTGGTACGCCCGCACAGCGCCCACACGTGCAGCGGCAGGTCGGCGTCGGTCAGGCCCTGCTCGGCGGCGGGGCCACCGGTGACCGCGACGACCTGCGACCCGTCCGGCCGGTGGAAGTCGACGGTCAGACCGGGGAAGAACGCCTTGTCGAGATTGCGCTGGTCGAACTCCAGCCCGGGGTAGCAGTTGTCGACACCGCTCTCGGGGCGGGTGCCCGCCGGGTTGCCGCGGACCAGCAGGTCGGCCCGGGCGGTGAGATTGCGCGGGAAGATCTTCCCGTTGGGTTCGGGCAGGGGCCCGCGGGCTGGATCGGACATGGCGGCTCCTTGGTCGTGCGGGGTGGGGCGGAGGGACGGGTCGGGAGGGCGGACCGGGGGACCGGCGGAGCGACGCGCCCGGTCACCGGGCGAGGGTCGCCGGGTCGCTCGTCGCCCCGGCCGCAAAGTCCCCCGCCTCGGCGAAGAACCCCGGGGCGGCCTGCGCGAGTTCCGCGTAGGCCCGCAGGCAGAAGGCCAGCCAGCCGCGGATGTAGTCGCAGCCGGGCCGCCCGCGGCGGCTCACCTCGTGGTAGCAGCCGCCACCGCACAGATAGCGGGCCCAGCAGGACCGGCAGGGCCGCATCCGGTCCACGTGACCGCGCGCCAGATGCCGCTCCCGGGCCGCCCGGTCCGGCCCGCCGGCCACCGTGCCCATGGCGAACGCCGGGTCGTCCACCAGCCGGTGGCAGGCGTAGAGCCCGCCCTCGGCGGAGGCGCTGAGATAGCCGGCGCCGGCGCCGCAGGGGTAGGGCCGGTGGCTGCCCCGGTGCAGCTGGTGCATGGCGGTCACGAAGTTGCCGAAGGGATACGGGCGGCCGGCCGACAGCTCCCGCAGGGCGGCCCGGCCGCACTCCACCATGCGGTCCAGGAAACCGGCGAAGTCCGCCGGGCCCAGCTCGTAGGCGGGGTCGGGGGCGCTGACCACCGCCGCGAAGCCCACCTCGTCGAAGCCCAGGGCGATGCCCTGCTCCAGGACGTCCAGCAGCCGGGTGGTGTGCGGGGTGACGCTGACCCGGGCCGAGAGGTGCCGGGGGCGCCCGTGCCGGCGCAGCACCTCCAGCCCCGCGCACAGCGCGTCGTACGCGCTCCCTGCGCCGGGCGCGCGGCGCAGCGCGTCGTGGCCGGCGCGGTCGCCGTCGAGGCTGACCGCCACGGTGAACGGGTGCTGGGCGAACAGCCGCGCGTCCTCGGCCCGGACCGTGGTCAGGTTGGTGGTGAGCGAGAACCGCACCCGGTGCCCCGTGCCGGAGGCGGCCTCGGTCGCGTACCGCACCACGTCGTGCACCAGGCGGCGGGCCAGCAGCGGTTCGCCGCCCATGAACCCGACCACGACGTCCGCGCCCGGCGCGGCCTCGGCCAGCAGCCGGTCCACGGCGGCGAACGCCGTGTGCCGGGGCATGGCACGGGCCGGGCCGCCGAACCGGCCCTCGTCGGCGTAGCAGTGGGCGCAGCTGAGGTTGCACGCCTGCATCACGTTGAGCGAGAGCGCGGACAGCGGCGGCACCTCGGCGGGCGTGCCGTCGATGCGCGGCGCCGGGGCGTCCGCGCCGCCCCACAGCGGCAGTCCCAGCCCGGCGGCGAACGCCGCGTCCTCGGCCGGGGTGTGCGGGGCGGCCGTCCAGCGTTCCAGCCGGGCGGCGGTCTCCTCCGGCAGGTCGTAGACGCGGCTGCCGTCGGCGAGGAACAGGTGCGCGCCGTGCGCGCTGCGGAACACCTTCGCCTCGGCGGCGAGTCCCGGCGGGGCGTCCGGCTCCCCGGCCGGCCCGGGGTCCGGCTCCGGCGGACGGCGGCCGATGCGCAGCAGAACGGTCACGTCCCCTCCTGGGTCCCGGCCCGCAGCGAGCGGGCCCAGCCGGTCAGCAGGTCGTACTGGCGGCGGGTCAGGTGCATCGGGTAGCGGTCGGAGCCGCGCATGGCCACGGGCATCTTCCGGTCGTAGTACCGCTCCGTGGTGACCGGTTCCCGGATCACCCGGCGGATCAGTTCGGGCTGTTCCCGCAGCAGGTCCTCCAGGGCCTCCAGGGCGACGAACCTGCGGTGCCGGCGCCGGCCCCGCTCGGTGAGGCCCAGCACCACGCCGAGCAGCGGCTCGGGTGCCGTGAAGGCCTGCTGCCGGGCGCTTTCGACCGGGTCGCCGACGGCGCGCGCGAGGGCGGCGTTCTCGCGCGCGGCCCGTTCGTTCTGGGCGTCGACGTTGACGGCGTCCAGGGTCTCCAGGATGCGCTCGAACAGGTCGCGGACCTCCAGCGCGGTCTGCCGCGCGTCCGCCAGGTACGCGGGGTCGCGGACGTCGCCGCGCCGTACGCGGTCGGTCAGGCCGTCCGCGAGGGACACGAAGGGCCTGCGGTCGGGCGCGAAGTCGGGCGGCCCGACGACGATCCGGGCCGTGGCGGTGAGACCGCCGGGCAGGGAGGCGGTCACCAGGCCGTCGCAGACGTCGTCGACCAGGCCGAGGCTGTCGTTGTTCTCGGCACCGGCGAACAGCCCGCCGGGGTTGGTCCGCGGGTCCGAGGTGAGCGAGAAACCGCACCAGGCCGCGTCCGGGCCGAGGATGAGCCGTTCGGCGGGAAGGGTGTACCGGATGGCGCCCTCGGGGAGGGCCCTGACGCGTTCGGGGAGGTCGACCGGCCCGTACACGACGCCCGCCGCGGGGGTGAAGCGCAGCCTGAGCTCCGGCAGCCGCTCGTTCGGGGCGGGCACCTGGACGGCGCCGAGCGGCACGTGCCGGCCGGGCGGCACGAGCGGCCGGCCGGCGCCGTCGGGGGAGCGCCCGGCCAGTTCGTGCCGCCGGTGGTCGTCCCCGGCGAGTTCGACGCCGGCCTCGATCCGGTCGCCCATGGCCTCGGTGTAGTGGTACGGCTTGAGGTTGGCGACCGCGACGCGCCAGCGCACGTCGGCGAGGGCGAGGCCGTGGTCGGCGAGCACCCGGGTGGTGACCGGGCCGCTGTGGCGCCGCCCGTCCACGGTCCAGGCGCCGTGCAGCTCGAAGAACGGGCAGACCGGGCGGAAGCCGTCGGCGTCCTTGAACCGCACGCTCTGCGGCATCCGTTCGGTGAGGGTGCCGTCGGCGGCGACGTCGAGGGTGGGGCCGGGCACCACGGTGGTCTTGCCGGTGCCGCGGGGCGTCAGGTCGCTGGGCCCCCAGAGGTAGGTGTCGCACGGCACCGGGGAGGGGCCGATGCGGGCGAAGGCGAGGGGCGGATGGAGCCAGAGCTGTTCGATCACGGGACTCTCCAGTGCCGTGGGGGAAGCGGGGGGAGCGGGGGGAGCCGTCCGCTCCCGCCGGGGCCCGGAGGACTCCGGGCGGAGCGTCAGCCGAAGACCTCGGCGCCCGGGTAGGGCGCGCCGTCCTGCACGGGGGGCACCAGATACGTCCCGGCGGCCCGGACCGACAGCAGCCGGCCCGCCGGGGCGTCCGGGCCGGGCTGCCCGCCGAAGTTGACGCCGCCGAGCCAGCCCCGCTGGGTGAGCAGGCGCAGCAGCCGGTCGGGACTGTCCTGGAAGCTCACGAAGTTCAGGCCGATCCGGAAGCCCGGGGCCGCGGCGGCCGGTTCGAAGAACTCGTACCCCTGCCGGAACACCCGCAGCGAGCCGGCCTGGTCCGGGTCGGTGCTGGGGACCAGGTTCGCCCGGTGGACGTGGGAGGCGGCCACCACCGGATCGGAGGTCTCGCCGTGCTTCCGGAACGCCTCGTTGCCCGGCTGGGTCACCTCCGTGGTGCCGGCCACCGGGCAGCCGGCGGCGGGCACCGGCCGGCCCTCGGCGTCCCGGCCGGTCAGCGGGGCGCCGGTCAGCTTGTCACGGCCCACCAGCAGTTCTTGCTGCGCGCGGGACAGGTCCTGCCACTGCTCCAGGTCCACGGTCAGGCGCAGGAACGTCAGGTACGTGCCGCCGACGGTCCAGGTGTCCGTGCCCGCCTCGCCCTCGCCGATGCTGATGACCCGCTCCCGGTCGGCGCTGTCGAGGTTCGACACGCCGTCGTGGAAGCCGATCCAGCTGCGCAGGTCGTCGCGCTGGAATCCGGTGTGGATGCCGGCGATCTCCAGCGGGGCGGTGCGCGTCGTGCCGTCCCGCTCGCCGCGCAGCAGCTTCCACAGCTCCACCACCGCGCGGGCCACGGCGAGCTGGGTGTCGGCGGTGAACTGGAGACAGAACTCCTCGGTCGCGTCGTTGCGCGTGACGTCCGCCGCGTACGACAGGCCGGAGCCGACCAGCAGCGGTCCGCCCCCGGTCGGGCGCGGCGAACGGAAGCGGAAGCGGGGCGCGAGGGCCTCCGGGGCCGGCCGCCTGGCCTTCGGGATGCCGAACGCCTTCGGGCCGAAGCCCAGCAGGAACGTCAGGTTGCCGCCCGGCACCGGATGGCCCGGCAGTTCGGGCACGGTGCCCGCGGCCAGCGCCCGCAGCATCGCCGCCGCCTTCCGCAGCACACCGTCCACGACGGGGGCGTCGGCCGCCGGGTCGACGCGCAGGAACACCAGCGCCATGTGCCCGGGCGGGCTCATGCCCGGCCCGTGGTGGATGCCTTCCTGCAGCACGGTCACCGTCCGCCCCGGGGACCGGCGGCCGACGGGATCCGCTCGTGCGCCGCGTCGAAGGCCGCCTTCAGCTGCCTGATGCTGTCGCAGACCCGCGCCTCGCCGCAGCGGATCGGCCCGGGCGGATCGGGCAGGACGACGAACTCGTCGTCGCCCACCGGGGACGGCGCGCCGACCGCCGCGACCGGTCCGACCTCCACCCGGCGCACCACGTCGTAGCCTCCGGTCAGCGGCTCCTCCAGGTCACCCTCCACGAGCGTGATCTCGTCCAGGAAGTGCGGGTCGTCGTCCCCGGGCCCGAACTCCAGCCGCTGGTGCAGTCCGTTCGCGCCGCGCCCCAGCCGGATCCACGGGTCGGGGACCGGGCCGCCCTCGAACAGGAAGACGTCCGACGCGAAACGGTGGATGTACATGCCCAGCGGGTCGGCGAACGACACCGTGCGCCCCTGGAACGCCGCGCCCGCCGCGGCCAGCGCCGCCGCCGGGTCGGCGTGCCGGCACGCCAGTGCCTCCGTCCCGCCGACCCGGAAGATCTGGTCCCGGCCCGCCGGCTCCAGCCCGCCCGACGCGGTCCGCCGGGCGTACGGGCGGGCACCGAACAGCACGATGTAGATCAGGTCGTCCAGTCCGTTGATGGGGTGCGCCATGAACAGGGCGTTCACCGCGTTGAGGGAGCCGGCCGGTGCGCTCGGGACGTTCGCCTCGACGAGATCCCGCTCCCCGCAGTTGCCGGTCAGCTGGCGCGCGAACCGCACCCGCCGCTGCTTCGGGCCGAGCTGCTCAGGGTCCGTCGCGCCCGGTCCGTACAGCTCCTCCCACCGCGGCTCGCTCCCCAGGATCTTGGAGATCACCTCACGCAGCAGCCGGGGGGCGTGGGTGGCCAGCATCAGGTGGTACTCGGGCAGTTCGGTGGTGACCTGTACGCGCTTCGGGCGCAGCCGTCCCTCGCTGTCCGGGGCCGTGATCACGGCGTACTCGCAGTACTCGTTGTGCAGTGCGCGCCGCCCGCGCACCCCCCAGTCGGAGAGCCGGCGGGCCGTGGTGGCGTCGAGACAGAAACCCGGTTCGGCGGGGTTCCCGAACCAGGTGACGGGAACCCGCTGGGCCGCCGGGTCGGTGGCCTCCAGACGGAAGAACCTGCTCCCCAGGCCGGGTTCGAGCTGCGCGAAGCGGGTCTGGATCTCCTCGTTCCACCGGCCCAGCAGGTCCGGGGGCAGGTCGTCGGCCCCTCCGGGGGCGGAGAACGGCATGGCGGCACCTTTCGACGGCGGGGTCCTGCCCGGAACACGGCAGTCACCGAACGTATTGAAGTGAACGCGTACTGTCGTGCGACGCGCCGGTGCCGCTACGCCGTGCGGCGGCTCGGCGCCACCTCGGGCGTCCCGTCCGGGCGAAGGCGTGGCCCAGGGTGCCGGGTGCTGTCGTGGGCCACCGGAAGCGGGGCGTCGGAGTCTGTCGCCGACGTGACGTTCACGCCCAGTGCATTGCAACGTACGCGACTGACCTGTTGCGTTACTGATGGGACATTGCAACGATTTATCTGCTGTTACCTGCGGTTTTAGCGATCTGCCGCAACAAGGTTGTTGCTCGGTTTGTAAATGCAACGTAGCATTTCCTGAGTAGGAAACGGCGGAACAGGGGGCGGGTCATGGAAGCAGCGCAGAACCGGCAGCAGGCGGCACCGGGTGTCTTCACCGCCTTCGTCCGTTTCGTGGTCTGCGGCGGCGGAGTGGGGCTCGCCTCCAGTCTCGCCGTGGCGGCCCTCGCCTCCTGGATGCCGTGGACCCTGGCCAACGCTCTGGTCACCGTGGTCTCCACGCTCCTCGCCACCGAGCTGCACGCCCGCTTCACCTTCGGTGCCGGCGGGCGCGCGACCTGGCGCCAGCATGCGCAGTCGGCCGGGTCCGCGGCGGCCGCGTACGCGGTGACCTGTGTGGCGATGCTCGCCCTGCGGCAGCTGGTGGCGGCCCCCGGCGTGGTGCTCGAGCAGGCCGTCTACCTGTCCGCCTCCGCGCTCGCCGGCCTCGCGCGGTTCGCGGTGCTGCGCCTCGTCGTCTTCGCGCGGAACCGCTCGCGGGCCGCGGTCGCCGTCCGAGCCGCCCGTCCCGTCCGAGCCGCCCGTCCCGTGGGCGCGGCCGTGGACCGCGCCGCGGCCCCGGGCGGCCCGGCGGCGCTCTGCCGCGCCGCCTGATCGCCCCGCTGGGCGGCGCGCCGCGTGCCGCGTGCCGCGCACGCCGGGTGTCGGGCACTGGGCGCCGGGTGCCGGCGCCCGGGCGTCCGAGTGTCCGGCAGGCGGGCCCGGGCCGGGTGAAGGGCGCTCATTCCGTCGTTCCGTTCGGCGGTCGTATGTCTGTACGCGCAGCGGCACTCCGGTGTACGGTCTCGGGCCAATGGGCTTTGGGAGCGCTCCCATTTCCGATTCCGCTTCGTACGAGGAGGGACGCTTTGAAACGCTTTTCGGCCTTACTGGCGGCCTGTGCGACGACCCTGGGCCTCACGGCGCTGGCCGGCCCCCAGGCGGCAGCCGATCCCCAGGCGGCGGCCGCCACCGGCTGCAGAGTCGACTACACGGTCACCAACCAGTGGCAGGGCGGCTTCCAGGCCGGGGTGAAGGTCACCAACCTGGGCGATCCCGTCACCGGATGGACGCTCAAGTTCACCCTGCCGGACGCGGGGCAGAAGGTCGCCCAGGGCTGGAACGGCACCTGGTCGCAGTCCGGCTCCACGGTCACCGTCGCCAACAGCGACTGGAACCGCACGCTGGCCACCGGCGCGGCGGCCGACCTGGGCTTCACGGGCACCTTCACCGGCGCCAACCCGACGCCCACGGCGTTCACGCTCAACGGCGTCGCCTGTACGGGCTCCGTCGGAGGGGAAGAGCCCCCGCCCGACCCGGACCCCGATCCGGACCCGGGCACCGGCACCCCCGTCGGCATCAACGGGCAGCTCCGTGTCTGCGGCGTGAACCTGTGCAACCAGTACAACCGCCCCATCCAGCTGCGGGGCATGAGCACGCACGGCATCCAGTGGTTCAGCAAGTGCTACAACAACGCGTCCCTGGACGCGCTGGCGAAGGACTGGAAGTCGGACCTGTTCCGCATCGCCATGTACGTCCAGGAGCAGGGCTACGAGACCGACCCGGCGGGCTTCACCAGCCGCGTCAACAGCCTCGTCGACATGGCCGAGGCCCGCGGCATGTACGCGCTGATCGACTTCCACACCCTGACGCCGGGCGACCCGAACTACAACCTCGACCGCGCGAAGACGTTCTTCGCGTCCGTCGCCGCCCGCAACGCCGCCAAGAAGAACGTGATCTACGAGATCGCCAACGAGCCCAACGGCGTGAGCTGGACGGCCATCAAGAACTACGCCGAGCAGGTCATCCCGGTCATCCGGGCCGCCGACCCGGACGCCGTGATCATCGTCGGCACCCGCGGCTGGTCCTCGCTGGGCGTCTCGGACGGCTCCAACGAGACCGAGGTCGTCAACAACCCCGTCAACGCCACCAACATCATGTACGCGTTCCACTTCTACGCCGCCAGCCACAAGGACAACTACCGTGCCACGGTGAGCCGGGCGGCCACGAAGCTGCCGCTGTTCGTCACCGAGTTCGGCACGGTGAGCGCCACCGGCGGCGGAGCGATGGACCGGGCGAGCAGCGTGGCCTGGCTGGACCTGCTCGACCAGCTGAAGATCAGCTACGCGAACTGGACCTACTCCGACGCCAACGAGAGCAGCGCGGCGTTCAAACCCGGCACCTGCAACGGCACCGACTACAGCAGCAGCGGTGTGCTGACCGAGTCCGGGGCGCTGCTCAAGAGCAGGATCAGCACCCCCGACACCTTCCCCACCAGCTGACCGAGGACGGGGCTCCGGCCGGACCGGAGCCCCGTCACGGCCTCCGCTCACGGCCGCGGCCGTGAGCCGGGCACGCGCCGGGCAGCACCCACCGGATGCCCGACGCGACGGCCGGGCCCCACGCGGCACATGCCGCGTGGGGCCCGGCCGAGGCGCGCTGCGGCGCCGCGGTCAGCGCACACGCCGCACGTAGGCGTCGGCTCCCGGGCTGCGCGGGCCCGGGGCCAGACCGTCGGCCGCCGAGGAGAAGGCCACCGTCCGCCCCCGCGCGTCGAGCGGCCGGTCGCCGGTGGCCGCCTGGACCGGCGTGCCCCCGGCCCCGGTGATCGCCACCTTGGTACGGCCCTTGCGCAGGTCGCGCAGATACCAGGTGCCCGGATCGTCCGACCCGGCCGTGAACGCCCGGAAGAGCAGGTACCGGCCGTCCCCGCTCAGCGCCCCGTCGGCGGTGGAGAGGGCGGGGTCGGGCGCCTCGACGATGCGCAGGGCACCGGTGCGCAGGTCGCGGACGAAGACGTTGGAGCCGGCGCCGTTGGTGTCCGTGGGGCCGAGGTCGGTGGCCGTCGAGGTGAAGGAGGCGTGGCGGCCGTCGCCGCTGAGGCCGGCCTGGGACGCCCTGCCGTTGGGGCGGGCGCCGCCGGGCGTGGTGTGCAGCGACCGGTGGACGCCGGTGCGCGGGTCCGTCACCACCACGTCGGAGAGCGGATTCTCGTACGGCCAGTAGGAGTAGGTCGAGTACACCAGGACGCCGCCGTCGTCGCTGAGCAGCGGGTTGTGGGACCGGTGCAGGTTGAACGGCTGCTTGGTCAGCTCCCCGGTGCGCAGGTCGCGCACGGCGATCACCGAGCCCGGCCGGGGGACATCCTCGATCGCGGCCAACGCGACATACCGGCCGTCGGCGCTGACGGACGCCTCCAGGGCCCGCTGCATGTGGAAGCCGAGGTCGTTGCCGACGTACTTCAGCTCCCCGGTGCGCAGGTCGCGCCAGTACACCGACGGTTTGTCGTGGACCTCGCCCGGGATCAGGTCCGGTGAGGCCGACACGAAGACCACGTACCGGCCGCTCGCGCTGATGGCCCCCGCGGTGCCGCCGAGCCCGGACTGGCCGCCGGCGGCGTCCGTGCTGACGCGCTGGGTGCGGCCGGTCCTCAGGTCCCGCAGGAAGACGTCCGGGGCGCCGTTGGTGTCGCCGGGGACGAGGGTGGTGGCCGACGAGGTGAAGACCGCGTAGCGGCCGTCGGCGCTGAGCGAGGGGGCCTCCGACTGCGCGTCGGCGCCCTGGGTGAGACGGAGGGCGTGCCGGGCACCCGGCTTCTTCCCGTGGTGCGCGTGCTCGTGCCGCTCGCCCCGCGGTGCCGGCTGGGCCGCCGCGGACGTGGCCGGCGCCGTGACGCACGCGGCGACGGCCGCGGCGACGGCGACGGCCACGGCGCCGAGTCTTCTCCGGCTTCTTCGCATGGTGTGGTTCCCCCTTCGACAGGTGGCCGGGAGCGCCGGGCCGCGGCGCCGTCCCCGCGACGGCCCGGGCGGGACGGCGGGCGCGGCCGCGCCGCGTACGGGTCCGCTCCGGCGGACGGTGGCGGACGGTCAGCGCATCGTGCGGACGTACACGTCACCGCCCGGGCTGGGCGCGCCGGGCGCCAGGGCGCCGTCGGCGGACGAGAAGACGACGGTGCGGCCGTGGGCGTCGACCGGGCGCTCCCCGGTCGTGGCGGTGGCGGGAGTCCCGTCCGCGGTGCGGCTGACCGGGGTGACGCGTCCGGTGCGCAGGTCGGTCCGGTACAGGTGGGTGGTGCCCCAGGTGGTGCCGGGCGGCGTGAAACCGAAGACGACGTACCGGCCGTCACCGCTCAGGGACGGGACGGTGCTGTGGCCCTGCGCGGCGGGCGCCTCGACGCGCCGCAGCGCCCCGGTACGGAGGTCGGTGACGAAGACGTCGTGTCCCGTGCCGTTGGGGTCCTCCCCGGGCACCAGGTCGGTCGCCCACGAGGCGAAGGCGGCGACCCGGCCGTTGCCGCTGACGGCCGGGTGCCCCGAGCGCGCGGTGGTGGTGGAGCCGTCCGCCGCCACGTCCAGCCGACGCGACTGGCCGGTTCGCAGGTCCAGGACGAAGACCCTGGACGGCGGATGCTGGACCGGGGCGGGGACGCTCTCCCCGTAGACGAGCCGGCGGCCGTCGTCGTCGAGACGGGCTTCGCTCGCGTAGGGGGACTCCAGGACCGTCAGCCCGCCGGTGGCGAGGTCCCGCACGGCGGTGCGGTGGCCCGGGCGGCCGGTACCGGTCTGCCGCGCGGTGAAGGAGACGTACCGCCCGTCCGCGCCGACGGACGCCCCGACCAGCGTGCCTTTCCCCGGGTACAGGTCATCGGCGCCGCCGACCCAGTCGGTCGCGCCGGTCCGCAGGTCGCGGCGGAAGTAGCCCGTCTGCTCCCGGCCGCGGATCAGGCCGCGCGACCGGAAGACGACATACCGACCGTCGGCGCTGATCACCGGCGCGCTGCCGCCGTACGGCGCCTGGGTGCCGTCCGCGGTCAGGCCGACCCGTGCGGTGCGACGGGTCCGCAGGTCGTGCAGGAAGACGTCCGGGGCGCCGTTGGTGTCGCCCGGCACCAGGTTGTCGGCGGACGACCCGAAGACGACGTACCGGCCGTTCGCGCTGACCGACGCGTCCCCGGAAGGGCCGTTCGCCCCCTGGGTGACGCGCCGGACGGACGGCACCTCGGGCTTCTGCGCCTTCTGTGCCCCATATGCCTTCCGTGCCTCCTGCGGCGACGCGACGGCGCCCGCGGGCGCCAGGAGCGTCATGGCACACGCCGGGACGGCGACCGCCGCCGACAAGGATCTGAGCACCGCACGCATGAATCCCCCCTGATCCATCCGTCCCCGGCCCCCACCGGGCACCCGCCGATACAAACCCACCGCCCGTCCCATGGCAATCCGTTGTTTGCCGTACAACCAGGCGGCGAGATCAGCGGTCCGTGCGCGCGTCCGGCGGCGGGAGCCGATGCGCGAGGGCGCCCGCCGTCCGAAGGGCCGCACCCGGAGCCGATCGCGCCCGGGCCCCTCGCAACCCACCGTGTTCACAGGACCACACAAAGTCCGACGGGGTCATTGATTCGGTTGTGTTCGGGTCCTAGGGTGACTCTGTCCCAGAGGTTGCCCTGTCACCGGCAGTTGTGATCCTGTCCAGCACCAACTTCCGTCGCACAAAGGCGGGTTGGGTCGCCTTCGCCCCCTGCGGCCCAGGCGCCGGGCGCGTTCGGCCCGGCAACGCCGAAGGGCGGGATCCGGCAGCCTCCCGAAGCCGGTGCAGCACACTGTCGTCCCGAGGAAGGCCACGGTCATGCCGCACGCGCACGTCTCACCCGCCGAGATCCCGGCCCCCCGCCCGGTCGTCAGCCGCCGCCGTCTCCTGGAGGGCGGGGCCGCCCTCCTCGGCGCCCTCGCCCTGTCCGCGCCGTCCGCCGCGGCCCACGCCGCCGGACGCCGCGCCGCCACCGACACGCCCCCGGCCTGGAACGACCTCGGTGTCTTCCGCCTCGGCACCGAGCCCCCGCACACCACCCTCATGCCGTACGCGGACGTGAGGCAGGCCCTGGCCGCCGACCGCACCCGTTCCCCGTACCGGCTGAGCCTCGACGGGCCGTGGAAGTTCGCCTACGCCGACCGCCCCGACGACCGGGACCCCGACTTCCACCGCACCGACCTCGACGACGGCGACTGGGACACCATCCCGGTCCCGTCCGTGTGGCAGCTGCACGGCTACGACCGCCCGATCTATCTGAACATCACCTATCCGTACTGGGGCCCCAACGGCCTCGGCGAGGACCCGCAGCCCCCCGCCGCGCCCACCCGCTACAACCCCGTGGGCCAGTACCGCCGCACCTTCACCGTCCCCCGCGCCTGGTCCGGACGGCGCACCTTCCTGCACTTCGAGGGCGTCAAGTCCGCCCACTACGTGTGGATCAACGGCGAACTCGTCGGCTACGACGAGGACTCCTACACCCCGTCCGAGTACGACATCACCGACCACCTCAAGCCCGGCACCAACCAGATCGCCGTCGAGGTCTACCGCTACTCCGACGGCGACTGGCTGGAGGACCAGGACATGCTCCGGCTGAGCGGCATCTTCCGCTCGGTCTACCTGTACTCCACCCCGGCCGTGCACCTGCGCGACTTCAAGCTCGACACCCCGCTGAACGACACCTGCACCGCCGCCGACCTGGCGGTCACCGCCAGTGTGCGCGCCTACGGCGGCGGCGACGCCGGACGCCACACCGTCGAGGTCCAGCTGTACGACGCGCGCGGCCACGCCGTCTGGAACCGGCCGCTTCAGCTGCCCGCCGACCTCGGCACCGTCCGCGCCGGGGAGGACGTCACCGCCCGCGCCGCCAGAGCCGTACCCGCGCCGAAGCTGTGGTCGGCCGAGCACCCGCACCTCTACACCGCCGTCCTGCGGCTGCGCGACCCCTCCGGCAAGGTGACCGAGACCCTCTCGCACCGGGTCGGCTTCCGCGAGTTCGCGCTCAAAGACGGGCTGATGCGCATCAACGGCAAGCCCGTCTCCTTCCGCGGCACCAACCGGCACGAGGTGCACCCGGCGCGCGGCACCGCCCTCACCCGCGCGGACATGGTCGAGGACATCGCGGTCATCAAGCGGATGAACATGAACAGCGTCCGCACCTCGCACTACCCGAACAACCCGCTGTGGTACGAACTCGCCGACGAGTACGGCCTGTACCTCGTCGACGAGACCAACCTGGAGACCCACGGCATCCGCGACGAGTACCCGGGCGACCACCCCGAGTGGACCGCGGCGTGCATGGCCCGCGTCCAGAACATGGTCCACCGCGACAAGAACCACGCCTCGGTCGTGATCTGGTCGCTCGGCAACGAGGCGGGCGGCGGCTCCACCCTCACCGCCATGTACGACTGGGTCCGCTCCTACGACCCCACCCGCGTCATCCAGTACGAGGGCGACGACCGGCCGGGCATCAGCGACATCCGCTCGGAGATGTACGACACGCCCCAGCGCGTCGAGCAGCGGGCGAAGGACACCTCCGACACCCGCCCGTACGTCATGATCGAGTACTCCCACGCGATGGGGAACTCCAACGGCAACTTCAAGAAGTACTGGGACCTGATCCGCCGGTACGACGTGCTCCAGGGCGGCTGGATCTGGGACTTCGCCGACCAGGCGCTGAACTGGCCCGTCCCGGACCGCGTCCTGCTGACCGAGACCGGCCCGGCCGGGCTGCGCGGCGAGATCCTCACCCCGGCCGGCACCTTCGACCGCGGCAAGGGCCTGTCCGGCGGCACGGTCTTCGCCCGCGACGACCGCCTCGACCTCACCGGCTCCCTCACGCTGGAGGCGTGGGTCACCCCCCACGTGACGGGCTACCACCAGCCGGTCATCGCCAAGGGCGACACCCAGTACGCGCTGAAGCAGAACGGCCGGACGCTGGAGTTCTTCATCCACTCCGGCGGCCAGTGGATCACCGCGACCTGGGCGCTGCCGGACGACTGGACCGGCCGCGAACACCACCTCGCGGGCGTCTTCGACGCCGACGCAGGCACCCTGACCCTGTACGTCGACGGGGAGGTGAAGGCCACCCGCACCACCACCCGGCGGCCGGGCAGCACCACCGCGCCCCTCGCCCTCGCCACCGACGCCGACAACTGGACCCGCGAGTTCAGCGGCACCATCCGCCGCGCCCGCGTCTACGCCCGCGCCCTGACCGCCGCCGAACTGGCCTCCGAGAGCCGCGGTCCGGGCGACGACGGCGTGCGGTTCTGGTTCGACGCCGCCACCGTGAAGGTCACCCGGAAGAAGCCGCGGGAGAAGACCTTCCTCGCCTACGGCGGCGACTGGGGCGACAACCCCAACGACGGCAACTTCGTCGCCGACGGCATCGTCACCGCCGACCGCGGCCACACCGGAAAGGCCGCCGAGGTCAAGCGGATCCACCAGGCGATCGGCGCCGCCCGGGCCGACGGCGGCGGCCCCGGCGCGGTCACCCTCACCAACGAGTACCTGTTCACCGACCTCCGCGAGTTCGACGGCCGGTGGGCGCTGGTCGCCGACGGCAGGACCGTGCGGGAGGGCAGGCTGACCCGCGAGCAGCTCGACGTGGAGCCGCTGTCGAGCAAGGACGTCACCCTGCCCGTACGGCTGCCGGACGACCCGGCGCCGGGCACCGAGTACTTCCTCGAACTGTCCTTCACCACCAGGGAGGACACCCCGTGGGCGAAGGCCGGCTTCGAGGTGGCCCGGCAGCAGCTCCCCCTCGACGCCGGCGTCCCGGCCGTGACCCCCGCACCGCTGACGAGCGTGCCCGCCCTGCGGTACGAGGACGGCGAGCGGGAGGTCACCGTGCGGGGCGAGGACTTCTCCCTCGCCGTCGACAAGCGCACCGGCACCCTCACCTCCTACGAGGCCAAGGGCGCCCGCCTGATCACCTCCGGGCCCGTGCCCAACTACTGGCGGGCCCCCACCGACAACGACAAGGGCAACGGCCAGCACACCCGCAACCAGACCTGGCGCGACGCCGGCGCCCGCCGGAAGGTCACCGGCGTCACCGTGCGCGCCCTGCGCGACCGGGCCGTCGAGATCGGGGTCACCGGCACGCTGCCGACCACCGTCGAGTCGTCGTACACCACGACGTACACGGTCTTCGGCAACGGCGAGGTCAAGGTCGACCACACCCTCCACCCCGGTGCCGCGAACCTGCCGTACATCCCGGAGGTCGGCACCCTCCTCTTCCTGCCGCGCCGCCTGGACCGGCTGCACTACTACGGCCGCGGCCCCGAGGAGAACCACTGGGACCGCAACAACGGCACCGACGTCGGCGTGTACTCCGGCACCGTCGCCGAACAGTGGACGCCGTACATCCGCCCGCAGGAGAACGGCAACAAGACCGACGTCCGCTGGGCCGCCCTCACCGGCCGCGACGGCACCGGCCTGCTGGTCTGCGGCGAGCCCCTGCTGGAGATCAACGCCTCGTACTTCACCCCGGAGGACCTGTCCTGCGGCGTCCGCCACGACTACCAGCTCACCCCGCGCGACGAGATCGTCCTGCGGGTCAACCACCGCCAGATGGGCGTCGGCGGCGACGACAGCTGGGGCGCCCACACCCACGACGAGTACAAGCTCTTCGCCGACCGGGACTACTCCTACACCTACCGGCTGCGCCCCCTGGCCGACGTCCGCGAGGCGATGGCGGCCTCGCGGCGGCGCACGGCGGCCGGCTGAGCCCGGTCACGATCCGGGAGGCCCTGCCATGATCGGGGAGCCCGGGCCCGGGGTACCGGGCTCCCATGGGTGAGATTCTCGTCGGGGCGTGTTCGTGGACGGACCGGCAGCTCGTGGCGAGCGGCTGGTACCCGTCCGGGCGGCGGGACGCCGAGGGGCGGCTGCGGCACTACGCCTCCCGGCTGCCCGTCGTCGAGGTGGACTCCGGGTACTACGCGCTGCCCAGCCGCCGCAACAGCGAGCTGTGGGTGGAGCGCACCCCGGACGGCTTCCGCTTCGACGTCAAGGCGTTCTCCCTGCTGACCGGCCATCCCACGCGCGCCGAGGCGCTCCCCACCGACCTGCGCGGGGCCGATCCCGGCGCGCTTTGGCGCGGGCGGGCGAGCCCGGCGCTGCTGGACGAGGTGTGGGGGCGGTTCGCGCAGGCGGTCGAGCCGCTGCGGGCGGCCGGACGGCTCGGCGCCGTGCTGTTCCAGTTCCCGCCGTGGTTCGCGCCGGGCGACGAGGCCGAGGAGACGCTGCGGGAGTGCGCGCGGCGCACGGCGGGCTGGCCCCTCGCCGTGGAGTTCCGCCACCCGGGGTGGTGGCGGGCGGAACGCGCCGAGGACACCCGCGCCCTGCTCGCCGGGCTCGGCGCGAGCGCCGTCGGCGTGGACATGGCGCAGGGGCTGCCCACCTCCCTGCCGCCGGTGGCACCCGTCACCCGGCCCGCCCTGGCCGTCGTACGGTTCCACGGCCGCAGCACGGAGTGGGGGAGGGGCAGCAAGGAGGACCGGTTCCGCCACGACTACTCCGTGGCCGAACTCGCCGCGTGGGTGCCCCGGCTGCGGCGCGCGGCCCGGCAGGCGGACGAGGTGCACGTGCTGTTCAACAACTGCTGCGCGGACGCCGCCGTACGCGCCGCCGAGACGATGAGCGGGCTGCTCACCCCGCGGCGTCGCTGATCCCCAGCCGCAGGTGCTCCACGTGGTACACGGCCTGGTCGAGCAGCTCGGCGACGTGGTGGTCGTGCAGGGCGTAGACCACCGACCGGCCGCGGCGCTCGCCCACCACCAGGCCCAGGTTGCGCAGCAGCCGCAGCTGGTGCGAGCACGCCGACTGCTCCATGCCCACCTCGGCGGCCAGCTCCGTGGCCGGCAGCGGGCCCTCGCGCAGCCGCGCCAGGATCAGCAGGCGGGACGGGGTGGACAGGGCCTGGAGCGTGGTGGCGACCTTGGCGACGTTGTCCGCGCCCAGGCGTACCCGTTCGGCGGCTTCCTGCGCGGGGACGACGGCTCCATGACCCATGCGGACATCCTACTCACCACCCCTGAACGCATGAACCAATGAACTGATGAACTCTTGAATGAGTCTTCATGTGTTCCTGTATGGTGACCGCGTGTCCACGACCCTCACTCCCACCCCCGTCCCCGCGCCGGCCCGGCAGGCGCCCCGCCGCCGCACCCGCGTCCTCGCCCTGCCCGAGGCCCGCTGGGCGCTGGCGTCGCTGATCGCGTTCCTCCTGGCGCTCGCCCTCGACCTCGGCGGCGCCCCCGCCTGGGCGTACGGGCCGCTGTACGCGCTCGCCTACGCCGCCGGCGGCTGGGAGCCCGCGCTGGAGGGGCTGCGGGCGCTGCGCGAGAAGACCCTCGACGTCGACCTGCTGATGATCGTCGCGGCGCTGGGTGCGGCGGCGATCGGGCAGGTCCTCGACGGCGCCCTGCTCATCGTCATCTTCGCCACCTCCGGCGCCCTGGAGGCCCTGGCCACCGCCCGCACCGCCGACTCCGTGCGCGGCCTGCTCGACCTCGCCCCCACCACCGCGACCCGGGTGACCGAAGACGGCCGCGAGGAGACCGTCCCCACCGCCGAGCTGGCCGTCGGCGACCTCCTGCTGGTGCGGCCGGGGGAGCGGATCGGCGCCGACGGAACCGTCACCGACGGCACCAGCGAGGCCGACCAGGCCACCGTCACCGGCGAGCCCCTCCCCGTCCTCAAGCGCCCCGGCGACGAGGTCTTCGCCGGCACCCTCAACGGCACCGGCGCCCTGCGCGTCCGCGTCGGGCGCGACCCCGCCGACTCGGTCATCGCCCGGATCGTCACCCTGGTCGAGGAGGCCTCCCGCACCAAGGCCCCCACCCAGCTGTTCATCGAGAAGATCGAGCAGCGCTACGCGGTCGGCGTGGTCGCCGCCACCCTCGCGGTCTTCGGCGTCCCGCTCGCCTTCGGCGAGGACCTCACCGACGCCCTGCTGCGCGCCATGACCTTCATGATCGTCGCCTCGCCGTGCGCGGTCGTCCTCGCCACCATGCCGCCCCTGCTGTCCGCCATCGCCAACGCCGGCCGCCACGGCGTCCTGGTGAAGTCGGCCGTCGCCATGGAACGCCTCGGCGAGATCGACGCCACCGCCCTGGACAAGACCGGCACCCTCACCGAGGGCGCCCCCGAGGTGACCGCCGTGCGCCCGCTGCCCGGCTCCGGCCTCGACGAGGACGCCCTGCTCGCCCTCGCCGCCGCGGCCGAGCACCCCAGCGAGCACCCGCTGGCCCGCGCGATCGTGGCCGCCGCCCGCGCCCGCGACCTGCCCCTCGCTCCCGCGCGGGACTTCACGGCCACCCCGGGCCGCGGCGTGCGCGCGGTCGTCGACGGACACGAGATCCTGGTCGGCCGGGCCGAGACCCCCGAGGGCGACGAGACCACCGTCCAGGTCACCCGCGACGGCACCCCCGTCGGCACCCTCGCCCTCACCGACCGCCTGCGCGCCGACGCCGCCGGGGCCACCGCCGCGCTCACCGCCCTCACCGGCACCGCCCCCGCCCTGCTCACCGGCGACAACGCGCCCGCCGCCGCCCGCGTCGCCACCGCCACCGGCATCACCGACGTCCGCGCCGGCCTGCTGCCCGAGGACAAGGTCACCGCCGTACGCGGCCTCGAACAGGCGGGCCGCAAGGTGCTGTTCGTCGGCGACGGCGTCAACGACGCGCCCGCCCTCGCCGCCGCGCACGCCGGGATCGCCATGGGCCGCGCCGGCTCCGACCTGGCACTGGAGACGGCCGACGCGGTCGTGGTGCGCGACGAGCTGGCCGCCGTGCCCGCGGTCGTCCGGCTGTCCCGGACCGCCCGCCGCCTGGTGGTGCAGAACCTCGTCATCGCGGGGACGTTCATCACCGTCCTGGTCCTGTGGGACCTCATCGGCCACCTGCCGCTGCCGCTCGGCGTCGCCGGACACGAGGGCTCGACCGTGCTGGTCGGCCTCAACGGGCTGCGGCTGCTGCGGGAATCCGCGTGGCGATCCGGCCAGGCGCAGGAAGCGCGAGGCTGACGTCGGATTCCCGCCAGCCCCGGCGCGGCGGGCGGGCCATCCTGGACGCATGCAGACGGGGATGCACACCGACACCGAGCGCTGCGTGCGCGCCGTCCAATCCAAGGACGCCCGGTTCGACGGATGGTTCTTCACGGCCGTCCTGACCACCGGGATCTACTGCCGGCCCAGCTGCCCGGTGGTGCCGCCCAAGCCGGAGAACATGGTCTTCCACCCGAGCGCGGCGGCCTGCCAGCAGGCCGGGTTCCGGGCCTGCAAGCGCTGCCGCCCGGACACCACGCCCGGCTCCCCGGAGTGGAACCGGCGCGCCGACCTCACCGCCCGCGCCATGCGGCTGATCGCCGACGGCGTCGTCGACCGCGAGGGCGTGCCCGGCCTCGCCGCCCGGCTCGGCTACAGCACCCGGCAGATCGAACGCCAGCTCCTCGCCGAGCTGGGCGCGGGCCCCCTCGCCCTCGCCCGCGCCCAGCGCGCCCAGACCGCCCGGCTCCTCATCGAGACGACGGCCCTGCCGATGGCGCAGATCGCCTTCGCCGCCGGCTTCTCCTCCCTGCGCACCTTCAACGACACCGTCCGCGAGGTGTACGCCCTCACCCCGAGCGGCCTGCGCGCCCGCGCCCCGCGCGGCCGGTCCGTCCCCGCTCCCGCCTCCGGCGCCCTCGCCCTCCGCCTTCCCTTCCGCGCCCCCCTCACCCCCGGCAACCTCTTCGGCCACCTCGCCGCCACCGCCGTACCCGGCGTGGAGGAGTGGCTCCCCCACAGCCCGAAAGGCGTGGGCGGTACCCCCACCGGCGCCTACCGCCGCACCCTCCGCCTCCCCTACGGCCACGGCGTCGTCGCCCTCACCCCCCACCCCGACCACATCGCCTGCCGCCTCACCCTCACCGACCTGCGCGATCTGACCGTCGCCGTCAGCCGCTGCCGCCGCCTGCTCGACCTGGACGCCGACCCGGCCGCCGTCGACGACCGGCTGCGCGCCGACCCGGCCTTGGCGCCCCTGGTCGACAAGGCCCCGGGCCGCCGCGTCCCGCGCACGGTCGACGAGGCGGAGTTCGCCGTACGGGCCGTGCTCGGCCAGCAGGTCTCCACCGCCGCCGCCCGCACCCACGCGGCCCGCCTGGTCACCGCCCACGGCGAACCCGTCGACGACCCCGAGGGCGGCCTCACCCACCTCTTCCCGACGGCGGCGGCGCTGGCGGAGGCGGACCCGGACGCCCTGGCGATGCCCCGCACCCGCCGCACGACGCTCACCACCCTCGTGGGCCGGCTCGCCGACGGCTCCCTGGACCTGGGCCCGGCCGGAGACTGGGCGGACACCCGCGCCCGCCTCCTCGCCCTGCCCGGCTTCGGCCCCTGGACGGCCGACGTGATCGCGATGCGCGCCCTCGGCGACCCCGACGCCTTCCTCCCCACCGACCTCGGCGTCCGCCGCGCCGCCCGCGGCCTCGGCCTGCCCTCCACCCCGGCGGCCCTCACCGCCCGCGCCACCGCCTGGCGCCCCTGGCGGGCCTACGCGGTCCAGTACCTGTGGGCGACGGACAGCCACCCCATCAACTTCCTTCCGGAATAAGGTCGTCACCGTGAAGCAGCACACCGTCACCGACAGTCCGTACGGCCCGCTCACCCTCGTCGCCGACGACGGCGTCCTGTGCGGCCTGTACATGGCCGACCAGCGCCACCGCCCGCCCCAGGAGACCTTCGGAGTGCGCGACCGCCGCCCGTTCGCCGAGGCGGAGGAACAACTGGAGGCGTACTTCGCGGGCGAGCTGAAGGAGTTCACCCTCGACCTGCGCCTGACCGGAACCCCCTTCCAGCGCGGCGTCTGGGACCGGCTCAGGAAGATCCCCTACGGCGAGACCCGCACCTACGGCGAGCTGGCCGAGGCCCTCGGCACCCCGGCGGCCTCCCGCGCCGTCGGCCTCGCCAACGGCCGCAACCCCGTCGGCATCGTCGTCCCCTGCCACCGCGTCATCGGCGCCGACGGCAGCCTCACCGGCTACGGCGGCGGCCTGGACCGCAAGCGGCGGCTGCTGGACTTCGAACGGGGCGCGGCGCTGTTCTGACCGGCTCTAACCGGCGTCCTCGCCGCCCAGCCGCCGCAGCAGTGCCGGCAGGGCCGTGCCGATCGGCTCCCGGATCACCTCGTCGGCCCGGTCGTCGTACGGCGTCGGCTCGGCGTTGACGATGATCAGGCGGGCCCCGTGGTCGGCGGCGACACCGGCGAGCCCCGCGGCGGGCTGGACCTGGAGGCTGGTGCCGACGGCGACGAACACCTGGCAGGCCTTGGCGATGGCGAGGGCCTCGCCGAGGACGACGGGGTCGAGCCGTTCGCCGAACATCACGGTCGCCGACTTCAGGATCCCGCCGCACTCCAGGCACGGCGGATCGTCCTCACCGGCCTCGACCCTGGCCAGCGCGTCCTCCATGGGCCCCCGGACGCCGCACCCCGTGCAGACGTAGCTGCGCGCGCTGCCGTGCAGTTCGAGCACCTTGCGAGCGGGCAGGCCGGCGAGCTGGTGCAGCCCGTCCACGTTCTGCGTGATCACCCGCACCGGCACCCCGGACCGCTCCAGCTCGGCCACCGCCCGGTGCGCCGCGTTGGGCTCGGCCCTCAGCGTGCGGTTCTCGCGCCGCATCCGCCAGGACCGCCGCCGGATCTCCGGATCGCCCATGTAGTACGCGTAGGTCACGAGCTTCTCGGCCTCCGGGTCCCGCCGCCACAGCCCGTTGGGCCCGCGGTAGTCGGGGATGCCGGAGTCGGTCGAGACACCGGCGCCGCTGAGGAGGGCGACGAGAGGCTTGCTCATGCCGCCGAGGGTAGGACGCCCCCGGCCGCCGCGGCGAACGGATATCCGGGTGCGGCGAGCGAATCCCCGGTCCGCGGCGGGCCGCGGGTGCTAGCGTCCGCGCATGGCCAAGGTCACCGTTTCCCTGGACGCCCGGCTCGTCGTCGAAGTCATGGTGCTCGCCGGCGTGGGCAACCCCCAGGACGCCGTGGAACTCGTCGTCCGCGACTACATCGCGCGCGGTCACCGCACCGAGGCCAAGGTCGCCGAGCGGGACGAGGCGCTGCGGGAGATCGACGCCCGGCCCCGCGCCGCCGAGGGCTGACCCGCCGGGGTCAGCCGACCCGGTGGCCGTTCTCCAGCTCCGCCGTCCCCGCGCCCTCGGCGAGCACGTCGAGCGCCGCCAGGACGCGCCGGCCCAGCGCGTCGGGCAGGTACTCGGCCAGCTCCTCGCGCGGCACGAGCCGCCAGGACAGCAGCTCCTCCTCCTGGAGGCGGATCGCCTTGAAGTCCTCCTCGCCGAGGACCCCGCCGTCGTACAGGTACGCCACCAGCGGCGGCCGGCCCGCGCCGTCCACCCAGTCCACCGCCAGCAGCCGGCCCAGCGGGACGTCCAGGCCGATCTCCTCGGCGGTCTCCCGCCGCGCGCCCTGCCGCGGGGTCTCGCCGTCGTCGGACTCGATGGTGCCGCCCGGCAGCGCCCACCCGTCGCGGTAGTTGGGCTCGACGAGCAGCACACGGCCCTCGGCGTCCCGGAAGAGGGCGGCGGCACCGGCGAGGACGCGGGGGAGGCCCGCGATGTACGTGGCGTAGTCCTGAGTCGTGGTCATCCAGGAAGGGTAACCAGACGGCCCGGTCCGTCTCCCCGGCTCACCACACGGCTCGGGGAGCGCGGGGCGCGGATCCCCCCGCGCCGCACCACCCCGGGGCGTGCGGAACGCGCCGGGCGGGCGGCACGGGCCGTCAGGCGCCGCCGCCGGCCAGCCGCAGCGTCCGCTCCGCCAGCTCGCTGATCCGTACGCCGTCGAAGCCGAACACCGCGCTGCGGACCGTGTCCCGCAGCGGTTCCTTCCACCGGCCGGGGATCGCCGAGGCCCCGCCGAACACCCCGGCCACCGAGCCCGCGGTCGCCCCGTTGGAGTCGGTGTCCAGGCCGCCGCGGACGGTCAGGGCGACGGTGCGGGTGAAGTCGCCGTCGCCGTACAGCAGCCCGGCGGTGAGGACGGCGGCGTTGGGCACGACGTGGATCCAGCCGAGCCCGGCGGTCTCCTCGGACACGGTGGCGAGCGTGTCCTCCCACGCCATCCCCGCGTCGTGCAGCGAGACCACCCGGCGTACGGTGCGCGCGAGGCGGCTGCCCGCCGGGATCACGGCCAGCGCCTGCTCCACGGCCTCGCGCACGGTCGCCGCCGTGAACGCCGCCGAGACCAGCGCCGCCGCCCACATCGCGCCGTACACCCCGTTGCCGGTGTGCGACAGCACCGCGTCCCGGCGGGCGAGCAGCGCGGCGCGGCCCGGGGCGCTGGGACAGGTCCAGCCGTGGACGTCGGCACGGATCAGCGCGCCGATCCACTCCTGGTACGGGTTGCCGTAGGTGGCGGTCAGGGGCGGCTTCAGCCCGTTGGCGAGGTTGCGGTACGCCGCCCGCTCCGCCGTGAACGTCTGCAGGTACGGCAGCCGCAGCAGCCACAGGTCGCCGACCTGCTCGGTGGTGAAGCCGAAGCCGTGCGTCTCCAGCAGGTGCAGGCCGAGGACGGCGTAGTCGACGTCGTCGTCGCGGCAGCTGCCGTGGACGCGTCCGCGCACACAGCCGCGCCACTCCGGGCGCATCGCGAGCGCGTCGGCGTCGTCGGCCGGCTCGGGCAGGTAGTCGGTCAGGGGAAGGGCGCCGGCCCGCCGCAGATAGCGGTCGATGCGCTCACGCGTCCACACCTCGCCCTGCTCGACCGGCTTGCCGAGCATGTTGCCCGCGATCCGGCCCAGCCAGCCGCCGTGGACGCGGTCGGCGAGGTCCGGCTTCCCGCTCACAGAGGTCATGAGGGTCGTGTACCCGCATCCGCGCCGGTCCAGGGGCTGGGCAGGGGCATGACGGCGAGGGCGTCCTCCGGTTAAGGTCACAGCGGCGCGACTGGCCCCGGCGCACACGGACGCGCGCGGGGCCCGGAGAGCGAGGGGAATGCAAGTGGCGGACGCTGCACTGGACGGGGCCCGCGGGGTCCTCGTCGCCGCGGACAAGTTCAAGGGGTCGCTGACGGCCGTCGAGGTCGCCGAGCGGGTCACGGCCGGGCTGCGCCGGGTCGTGCCCGGCCTGCGGGTCGAGGCCCTGCCGGTGGCCGACGGCGGCGACGGGACCGTGGCCGCGGCGGTCGCGGCCGGGTTCGAGCGGCGCGAGGTACGCGTCGCCGGGCCGCTCGGCGACGAGGTGACGGCGGCGTTCGCGCTGCGCGGTGACACCGCGGTCGTCGAGATGGCCGAGGCGAGCGGGCTGCAGCGGCTCCCCGAGGGGGTCCTCGCCCCGCTGACGGCGTCCACGCACGGCTCCGGCGAGCTGCTGAAGGCCGCCCTGGACGCGGGCGCGCGCACCCTCGTGTTCGGCGTCGGCGGCAGCGCCACCACGGACGGCGGCGCCGGCATGCTGACGGCGCTCGGGGCGCGGTTCCTGAACGCGCAGGGGGAGCCGGTGGCGCCGGGCGGCGGGGGCCTCGCCGAGCTGGCCACGGCCGACCTGTCCGGCCTCGACCCACGCCTCGCCTCCGTCGAACTGGTGCTCGCGAGCGACGTCGACAACCCGCTGACCGGCCCGAAGGGCGCCCCGGCGGTCTACGGCCCGCAGAAGGGCGCCTCGCCGGACGACGTGGAGACGCTGGACGCGGCCCTCACGCACTACGCGAAGGTCCTGGAGGACGCCGTGGGCGCGAAGGCGGCCGAGTACGCCGCCTCCCCGGGCGCGGGCGCGGCGGGCGGCATCGGCTACGGCGCCCTCCTGATCGGCGCCCGCTTCCGCCCCGGCATCGAGGTGATGCTCGACGTCCTCGGCTTCGCCCCGGCGCTGGAGCGCGCGGACCTGGTGATCACCGGGGAGGGCTCCCTGGACGAGCAGACCCTGCACGGCAAGGCCCCCGCCGGTGTCGCCGCCGCCGCGCGGGCCGCCGGCAAGGAGGTCGTCGCGGTGTGCGGGCGCCTCGCCCTGCCGGCTCAGACGCTGGGCCGGGCCGGCATCCGCCGGGCGTACCCGCTGACGGAGATCGAGCCGGACGTGGAGAAGTGCATCGCGGAGGCCGGCCCGATCCTGGAGCGGGTCGCGGAGAACATCGCGCGGGACTACCTGGCCTGACGCCGAAGGCGCTCCCGGCGGGGCCCGTGTCCACGCCGCGTACGGGAAAAGAGGAAGGGCCCCGGACCGATGATCGGTCCGGGGCCCTTCCCAGCGGAGCGCTACGGCAGCTGTGCCGCCCGCGCCTCGCGCCGGTTGTCGCGGAAGTTGTTCACCCGGCGGGCCGTGGCGAACAGCGGGATCACCGCGCCCATCACCAGCTGCAGCGCACAGCCGGTCTGGAGCAGCAGCTGGCCGCTCGGGGCGTCGAAGGCCCAGGCGGCCAGCAGGCCCATCGACAGCACGATCCAGGAGAGCATCGCCACCGCGAGGCGGCCCCGCGGCTTGGGGTACTCCACCCGGCTCACCATCAGCCAGGCCGTGCCGAGGACGGCGAGGACCGTCGCCACGAAGGGCAGCTCCAGCAGCACGATCGACACGACCGTCAGCGCGCCGAACGGCGACGGCATGCCCTGGAACGTGCCGTCCTTGACGGTGACGCACGAGAATCTCGCGAGCCTGAGCACCACCGCCAGGAGCACCACGATCGCGCCGACCGCCGCCACCCGCTGGTGGGCGTCGTCCGCGACCATGCCGTAGACCAGGACGAAGTACGCCGGGGCCAGACCGAAGCTGATCAGGTCGGACAGGTTGTCCAGCTCGGCGCCCATCGGCGAACTGCGCAGCTTGCGCGCCACCAGGCCGTCGAACAGGTCGAAGACCGCCGCGCACAGCATCAGGATGACCGCGGTGGCCGCGCTGTGCCGGGCCATGCCGGTCTCCTGGCTGCCCGACAGGTGCGGGATCAGGATGCCGGTGGTGGTGAAGTACACCGCCATGAAGCCGCACGTGGCGTTGCCCAGGGTGAGGGTGTCCGCTATCGACAGGCGGAGCGAGAGGGGCATCTCCTCCTCGTCGTCCGCCTCGGCGGCCTCGGGCACCCAGCCCGTCTGGGTCTCCGGATCAATCACGGTCAATGCGAGTCACCCCTGCCACGGTCTTCTGGCCGACCTCGACCGCGACCTCCACGCCCTCGGGCAGGTAGAGGTCGACGCGCGAGCCGAAACGGATCAGCCCGATCCGCTCGCCCTGCTCGACCTTGGTGCCCTGGGGCAGGTAGGGGACGATGCGGCGGGCCACCGCGCCGGCGATCTGGATCATCTCGATGTCGCCGAGCTCGGTGTCGAAGTGCCAGACGACCCGCTCGTTGTTCTCGCTCTCCTTGTTGAAAGCGGGAACGAAACCGCCCGGGATGTGCTCGACCGACGTCACCGTGCCGGCCAGCGGCGCGCGGTTGACGTGGACGTTGAGCGGGCTCATGAAGATCGCGACGCGGGTGCGTCCGTCCTTCCACGGCATGATGCTCTGCACCACGCCGTCGGCGGGCGAGATGACCCGGCCCTGGGCGATCTCGCGCTCGGGGTCGCGGAAGAACCACAGCATCCCCGCCGCGAGCGCGGTGGCGGGGACGGCAATGGCCTTGGCGGCGCCGGAACGGCGTGCGCGGGCCAGGCTGACGGCCGCGGTGGCGACGGTCGGGAGGAGCCACGGCGATGCTCCGCGCGCGAGGCGTACGCCGGCCAGGCTGTCGCGAGGTGCAGAGGTTTGGCTGTGGGGCATGGATGACCTTCGTAGCGGATGATGCCGCGCTCTGACGGGGGACGGCGGCTTTCCGGCGATCGTAGCGGCTCGGGGCGGCAACTGGGTAAGCCAGGAAGTGGAGTCGGCGGCCGAAGAACGCCTACGGGGTGTGATCTTCTTCTCCAAGAAAACACCCCGTACCCGGACATCTAGCCCTGGAATCGATACTCTTCGAGCAACCTGCGGCCGATGATCATTTTCTGGATCTCTGCGGTCCCTTCGCCGATGAGCAGCATCGGCGCCTCGCGGTAGAGGCGCTCGATCTCGTACTCCTTGGAGAAGCCGTAGCCGCCGTGGATCCGGAAGGCGTCCTCCACGACCTCTTTGCAGTACTCGGAAGCGAGGTACTTCGCCATCCCTGCCTCAAGGTCGTTTCGTTCCCCGGAGTCCTTTTTGCGTGCCGCGTTCACCATCATCGCATGCGCGGCCTCGACCTTGGTGGCCATCTCGGCGAGCTTGAACTGAATGGCCTGGTGCCGCGCGATCGGCTTGCCGAAAGTGTGACGCTGCTGGGCGTACCGGACACCCAGCTCGAAGGCGCGCTGAGCGACGCCGCAGCCACGCGCCGCGACGTTGACGCGGCCCACCTCCACGCCGTCCATCATTTGGTAAAAACCTCGGCCGGTCACCCCGCCGAGCACCCGATCGGCCGGAACGCGCAGGCCGTCCATGATGAGCTCGGTGGTGTCGACCCCCTTGTAGCCCATCTTCTCGATCTTGCCCGGGATGGTGAGGCCGGGACGGACCTCGCCGAAGCCGGGCTCCTTCTCCACCAGGAAGGTCGTCATCGACTTGTGCGGGGCCGTCCCCTCCGGGTGACCCTCGTCACTGCGGACCAGGACGGCCACCAGGGACGACGTACCGCCGTTCGTGAGCCACATCTTCTGGCCGGTCAGGACGTACTCGTCGCCGTCCCGGACCGCCTTCGACGTGATGGCCGCCACATCCGAGCCCAGGCCCGGCTCCGACATCGAGAAGGCGCCCCGGATGTCGCCGGCGGCCATCCTCGGCAGGAAGTGGTCCTTCTGCTCCTGTGTGCCGTGCTGCTTGAGCATGTACGCCACGATGAAGTGCGTGTTGATGATGCCGGACACCGACATCCAGCCGCGGGCGATCTCCTCCACGCACAGGGCGTACGTGAGCAGCGACTCGCCCAGCCCCCCGTACTCCTCGGGGATCATCAGGCCGAACAGGCCCAGCTCCTTCAGGCCGTCCACGATCGCCTGCGGGTACTCGTCGCGGTGTTCCAGCTCGGTCGCGACCGGGATGATCTCCTTGTCGACAAATTCCCGGACGGTGGAGAGGATCTCCTGCTGGACGTCGGTCAGACCGGCGGTCTGGGCGAGTCGGGCCATCACCGCTTCCCCTGTTCCCTCGGCTCGGGGCGGCCCGGCTGCTCTCCGCCGCGCTCCTTGACGTACGTCTCGGTCGGCACCATCACCTTGCGGCGGAACACGCACACCAGGGTGCCGTCCTGCTTGTAGCCCTTGGTCTCGACGTGCACGATGCCGCGGTCGTCCTTCGACTTCGACGGCCACTTGTCCAGCACGGTCGTCTCGCCGTAGATCGTGTCGCCGTGGAAGGTCGGCGCCACGTGCCGGAGCGACTCGATCTCCAGGTTGGCGATCGCCTTGCCGGAGACGTCCGGCACGGACATGCCGAGCAGCAGGGAGTAGACGTAGTTCCCGACCACCACGTTCCGGCCGAAGTCCGTCGTGTTCCCGGCGTAGTGGGAGTCCAGGTGGAGCGGGTGGTGGTTCATGGTGAGGAGACAGAAGAGGTGGTCGTCGTACTCCGTGACCGTCTTGCCCGGCCAGTGCTTGTACACCGCCCCGACCTCGAACTCCTCGTAGGTGCGTCCGAACTGCATCGCGCTCACGCCTCCGGGATCTCGAACGTGCTGGTGCGCTTCATGCCGGCGGCGCGGCCCTTGCCCGCGATGACCAGCGCCATCTTGCGGCTGGCCTCGTCGATCATCTCGTCGCCGAGCATCGCGGAGCCCTTCTTGCCGCCCGCCTCGGAGGTGTAGTACTCGTACGCGTCCAGGATCAGCTCGGCGTGGTCGTAGTCCTCCTGGGAGGGCGAGAAGACCTCGTTGGCGGCGTCCACCTGGCCGGGGTGCAGCACCCACTTGCCGTCGAAGCCGAGGGCGGCGGCACGGCCGGCGACCTCGCGGAAGCCGTCGACGTTGCGGATCTGGAGGTAGGGGCCGTCGATCGCCTGGAGGTCGTTGGCGCGGGCCGCCATCAGGATCTTCATCAGGATGTAGTGGTAGGCGTCGGCCGGGTAGCCGGGCGGCTGCTCGCCCACGACCAGCGACTTCATGTTGATCGACGCCATGAAGTCGGCCGGGCCGAAGATGATCGTCTCGATGCGCGGGGACGCCTGCGCGATCTCGTTGACGTTGTTCAGGCCGCGGGCGTTCTCGATCTGCGCCTCGATGCCGATGCGGCCCACCTCGAAGCCCATGGTCTTCTCGATCTGGGTGAGGAGGAGGTCCAGCGCCACGATCTGCCGGGCGTCCTGGACCTTCGGCAGCATGATGCAGTCCAGGTTCTGGCCCGCGCCCTCGACGACCGTGACGACGTCCCGGTACGTCCACTCCGTCGTCCAGTCGTTGACGCGCACGACCCGCGTCTTGCCCGTCCAGTCGCCCTCGTTGAGGAACTTCACGACGGTGTGCCGCGCCTCGGGCTTGGCGAGCGGCGCGCACGCGTCCTCCAGGTCCAGGAAGACCTGGTCCGCCGGGAGGCCCTGGGCCTTCTCCAGGAAGCGCGGGTTCGAGCCCGGTACCGCCAGGCAGGAGCGCCGGGGGCGAAGGCGGTTGACCGTAGTCATGCGGGGACCTCCAGGGGGTCGAGCTTGTTCGCGTTCCGGATCTCGTCCACGATCCGGCCGATGATGCCGGTGATGTCGAAGTCCTTCGGGGTGAAGACCGCGGCCACTCCGGCGGCCCGCAGCAGTTCGGCGTCACCGCTTGGGATGATGCCACCGGCGATCACCGGTATATCTGTGGCACCGGCCACACGGAGCCGCTCCAGCACGTCGGGGACGAGCTGCGCGTGCGAGCCGGAGAGGACGGACAGGCCGACCGCGTGCACGTCCTCCGCCAGGGCCGCGTCCACGATCTGCTCCGGGGTGAGCCGGATGCCCTGGTAGACCACCTCGAAGCCGGCGTCGCGGGCGCGTACGGCGATCTGCTCGGCGCCGTTGGAGTGCCCGTCCAGGCCCGGCTTGCCGACCAGGAAGCGCAGCTTGCCGACGCCGAGGTCACGGGCGGTCAGCTCCACCTTCCGGCGCACCTCGGACAGCCTGGAGCCCTCCTCGGCGGGGACGGCCACGGGCGCGGACGAGACCCCGGTCGGCGCCCGGAACTCGCCGAACACCTCGCGCAGGGCCCCGGCCCACTCGCCGGTCGTGACGCCCGCGCGGGCGCACTCCAGGGTGGCCTCCATGAGGTTCTCGGTGCCGCGCGCGGCCTCCTTCAGCCGCTCCAGCGCCTTGCAGGGGCGCGGGTGGTTGAAGGGAGGCTGGTAGCGGGTGTCCCGCCAGTGCCGCAACGACTCGATCACCCGTGCCTCCACCGCCGGGTCCACCGTCTGGATCGCGGTGTCCAGGTCGGCGGTGAGCGGGTTCGGCTCGGTCGACTCGAAGACGTTGACGCCGACGATCTTCTCCTGGCCGGACTCGATCCGGGCCCGGCGCGCCGCGTGCGAGGCGACGAGCTGCGCCTTCAGGTAGCCGGACTCGACGGCGGCC
Organism: Streptomyces sp. NPDC006134; assembly: GCF_040628835.1. Taxonomy (NCBI): domain Bacteria; kingdom Bacillati; phylum Actinomycetota; class Actinomycetes; order Kitasatosporales; family Streptomycetaceae; genus Streptomyces; species Streptomyces sp. NPDC006134. Next base: position 89,921 of record NZ_JBEXTV010000027.1, read on the forward strand.
AGCGCGCCGCCCATCTCCTCGATCCGGTCCATCTCGGCGAGCGCGGCCCGGGTCAGCTCGTCCACCTTCGCCTCGATCACCTTCGAGCCGTCGAAGATGTCGTCGTACTCCAGCAGGTCGCTCTCGTACGCCAGCACCTGCTGGATGCGCAGCGACCACTGCTGGTCCCAGGGGCGGGGCAGGCCGAGGGCCTCGTTCCAGGCGGGGAGCTGCACGGCACGCGCGCGGGCGTCCTTGGACAGGGTGACCGCCAGCATCTCCAGGACGATCCGCTGGACGTTGTTCTCCGGCTGGGCCTCGGTCAGGCCGAGGGAGTTGACCTGGACGCCGTAGCGGAAGCGGCGGTGCTTCGGGTTCTCGATGCCGTACCGCTCCCGCGTGACCTGGTCCCAGATGCGGCCGAAGGCGCGCATCTTGCACATCTCCTCGATGAAGCGGACGCCCGCGTTCACGAAGAAGGAGATCCGGCCGACGACGTCGCCCATGCGCTCCTGCGGCACCTGGCCGCCGTCGCGCACGGCGTCCAGGACGGCGATCGCCGTCGACATCGCGTACGCGATCTCCTGCACCGGCGTGGCGCCCGCCTCCTGCAGGTGGTAGCTGCAGATGTTGATCGGGTTCCACTTCGGCATGTGGGAGACCGTGTACGCGATCATGTCCGTCGTCAGGCGGAGCGAGGGGCCGGGCGGGAAGACGTGCGTCCCGCGCGACAGGTACTCCTTGACGATGTCGTTCTGGGTCGTCCCCTGGAGCCGGCCGATGTCCGCGCCCTGCTCCTCCGCGACGACCTGGTAGAGCGCCAGCAGCCACATGGCCGTGGCGTTGATGGTCATGGAGGTGTTCATCTGCTCCAGGGGGATGTCCTGGAACAGCCGGCGCATGTCGCCGAGGTGCGCGACGGGCACCCCGACCCGGCCGACCTCGCCGCGGGCGAGGACGTGGTCGGGGTCGTAGCCGGTCTGCGTCGGCAGGTCGAACGCCACCGACAGCCCCGTCTGGCCCTTGGCGAGGTTGCGCCGGTACAGCTCGTTGGACGCCTCGGCGGTCGAGTGCCCCGCGTAGGTGCGCATGAGCCACGGCCGGTCCTTCTGACGCTCTGTCATCTACGCCCCTCAGACGTTCCGGAAGCGGTTGATGGCGTCGAGGTGCCGGGCGCGCATCTCGTGGTCGCGCACGCCCAGGCCTTCCTCGGGGGCGAGGCACAACACGCCGACCTTGCCCTGGTGGGCGTTGCGGTGGACGTCGTGGGCGGCCTGGCCGGTCTCCTCCAGCGGGTACACCTTCGACAGCGTCGGGTGGATCTTCCCCTTGGCGATGAGGCGGTTGGCCTCGTACGCCTCGCGGTAGTTGGCGAAGTGCGAGCCGATGATCCGCTTCAGCGACATCCACAGGTAGCGGTTGTCGTACTCGTGCATGTAGCCCGAGGTGGAGGCGCAGGTGGTGATGGTGCCGCCCTTGCGGGTGACGTACACGCTCGCGCCGAAGGTCTCGCGGCCGGGGTGCTCGAAGACGATGTCGATGTCCTCGCCGCCGGTGAGTTCGCGGATGCGCTTGCCGAAGCGCTTCCACTCCTTGGGGTCCTGGGTGTGCTCGTCCTTCCAGAACCTGTAGCCCTCGGCGTTGCGGTCGATGACGTGCTCGGCGCCCATCCTCCGGCAGATCTCGGCCTTCTCGGGCGAGGAGACGACACAGATCGGGGTCGCTCCGCCGGCGAGGGCGAACTGGGTGGCGTAGGAGCCGAGTCCGCCGCTCGCGCCCCAGATCAGGACGTTGTCGCCCTGCTTCATCGCCGCGCCGTTGCGGGAGACGAGCTGCCGGTAGGCGGTGGAGTTGACCAGGCCCGGGGCGGCGGCCTCCTCCCAGCTGAGGTGGGCCGGCTTCGGCATGAGCTGGTTGGTCTTCACCAGCGCGAGCTCCGCCAGGCCGCCGAAGTTGGTCTCGAAGCCCCAGATGCGCTGCTCGGGGTCGAGCATGGTGTCGTCGTGGCCGTCCGGCGACTCCAGCTCGACGGAGAGGCAGTGGGCGACGACCTCGTCGCCGGGCTGCCAGGCGTTGACGCCGGGGCCGGTGCGCAGGACGACGCCCGCAAGGTCGGAGCCGATGATGTGGTACGGCAGGTCGTGGCGCCTGGTCAGCGGCGACAGCTTGCCGTAGCGCTCCAGGAAGGCGAACGTCGGCACCGGCTCGAAGATCGAGGTCCACACCGAGTTGTAGTTGACCGAGGAGGCCATGACGGCCACCAGGGCCTCGCCCGGGCCGAGTTCGGGCACCGGGACCTCGTCCAGGTGGAGGGACTTGCGCGGGTCCTTGTCGCGGGTGTCCAGGCCCGCGAACATCTCGACCTCGTCCTTGTGGACGGTGATGGCGCGGTAGGACTCGGGGAGCGGCAGGGCGGCGAAGTCGGCCGGCGTGGAGTCGGGCGACTGGATCGCGGCCAGGATGTCCTTCACGGTCACGGTGTTGCCTCCGGCGGTGAGCGTCCTGAGCAAGGGGCGCTGAGGGGTGCGTCGGTGCTGCTGAGGTGGTGTGAGGGGGCCGTCGGTTCGGCGGGTGGAACGGTTCGGCGGCGCTTTGTGGCGCGGGAGGGTGCCTGTGACGCAGGCGTCCGGGCGCGCGGGCCAGGGGGCCGCGGGGACAGCCGGCGCGCGGTGGGTCGCTGCGCTCCGGCCGCCCGGACACCTTCAACGTATGGCACCCCGTGTCAGCCCGCAAGGCACTGGGTGCCAGTAATTGCTCTCAGATGAAATCTTTACGCATCAGATGAGCGATGATCGATCGAAAGTGGGCGGCGAGCGGCCGGAAAACCACCCCTGACATGCCAGAACGGCCACCCCGATGGGGTGGCCGTTCTCATGCCTCGCAACGGAAGGACGGGCTCAGCGCTCCTTGAGGGCCTGCTCGATCGTGCGCATGACCTCGTCGAGCGGGGCGTCGGTGCGGGCCACGGTCACCAGCACCTCGCCCTGGGTGGAGGCGGTCGCGGCGGCCGGCCGCGGGGCCGTGGCGCGGCCCGCCATGATGCCCGTGCCGAACGTCTTGCGCACGATCGCGAAGGCGTGGTCGAGCTGGGTCTCCACGTCGCCCTGCCCGCCCGCCCGCAGCCAGCGCCGCAGCACGTGGTTGTGGGCGGTGACCACGGCGGAGGCGGCGACCTCCGCCAGCAGCGGGTCGTCGTTGGCGTCGTCGGCGTGCGCGTGCTCGTCGAAGTGGCCGAGCAGGTAGCGGGTGAAGAGGCGTTCGTAGCGGGCCACCGACGCGATCTCCGCCTCGCGCAGGGCGGGCACCTCGCGCGTGAGCTTGTAGCGGGCGACCGAGATCTCCGGGCGGGCCGCGTACATCTTCATGACTTCCTTGATGCCGCGGCACACCGTGTCGAGCGGGTGCTCGTGCGCGGGCGCGGCGTTGAGCACGGCCTCGGCGCGGACCAGGGTGTCGTCGTGGTCCGGGAAGATCGCCTCTTCCTTGGAGCGGAAGTGGCGGAAGAAGGTGCGGCGGGCGACCCCGGCCTGGGCTGCGATCTCGTCGACGGTGGTCGCCTCGTACCCCTTGGTCGCGAACAGCTCCATCGCCGCCGCCGCCAGTTCTCGGCGCATTTTCAGCCGCTGGGCGGCGGCACGGCCGCCCGCGGTGCTCTCCGGCGCATCGGGCGTGGCGGGTGTACGTGAGGACTTGGCGGGCTGGGACATGCCCTGAACGTACTGCATGTGCGCAGCTCGGTGCGCATGACCGGGGTCCGCCCGGACTCCGGGGGGCGGGGGAGGGGCACCTCGGGCGGGCGTGGGCCGCCCGCCCGGGGCCAGCAGTCCGCCCCAGCCGTCACCGGGCCGGAACCGGTCGCCGGGCCGTTCAGCGCTTGGCATGTTCGCGGAAGCCACGGCCGGTCTTGCGGCCGAGGCAGCCCGCGGCCACCAGGTGTTCCAGCAGCGGCGCCGGCGCGAGCCCCGGGTCGCGGAACTCGCGGTGCAGGACCTTCTCGATGGCGAGCGAGACGTCCAGCCCGACGACGTCCAGCAGTTCGAAGGGGCCCATCGGATAGCCCCCGCCCAGCTTCATCGCCGCGTCGATGTCGTCGAGCGAGGCGTAGTGCTCCTGCACCATCTTGACCGCGTTGTTCAGGTACGGGAACAGCAGCGCGTTCACGATGAACCCGGCCCGGTCCCCGCAGTCCACGGGGTGCTTCCCGATCGCGGCGCAGACCTCGCGGACGGTGGCGTGCGCGTCGTCCGCCGTCAGCACCGTGCGGACCACCTCCACCAGCTTCATCGCCGGGGCCGGGTTGAAGAAGTGCATGCCGATCACGTCCTGCGGGCGCGAGGTGGCGCGGGCGCAGGAGACCACCGGCAGGGAGGAGGTCGTGGTGGCCAGGACGGCGCCCGGCCGGCACACCTTGTCCAGCGTGGCGAACAGCTGCCGCTTGACCTCCAGGTCCTCCGCGACCGCCTCCACCGCCAGATCGACGCCGGCGAAGTCGTCGTAGGTGCCGGCGGGCCGGATCCGCTCCAGGGCCCGCGCGGCGGCCCCGGCGGTCAGCCGGCCCTTGTCGACGGAACGGGCCAGGGAGGCGCCGACGCGGGCCTTGGCGGCCTCGGCCTTCTCCGCGCTGCGGGCGGCGAGGACCACCTCGTACCCGGCCTTGGCGAAGACCTCCGCGATGCCGGACGCCATGGTGCCCGAGCCCGCCACCCCGACCGAGCGGACGGGACGCCCGGGAACCCGCGGGCCGTCCTCCCGCGGCGTCAGCGCGTCCGGCACCACGGCCGGGCTGCCGGGCGCCTCGTAGGTGTAGAAGCCGCGCCCCGCCTTGCGGCCCGTCAGCCCCGCCTCGCCGAGCTGCCGCAGGATCGGGGCCGGGGCGTGCAGCCGGTCGCGGGAGGCGGCGTACATGGCCTCCAGGACCGTGCGCGCGGTGTCGATGCCGATGAGGTCGAGCAGGGCGAGCGGGCCCATGGGCAGCCCGCAGCCCAGCCGCATCGCGGCGTCGATGTCCTCGCGGGAGGCGTACTTCGCCTCGTACATCGCCGCGGCCTGGTTGAGGTAGCCGAACAGCAGCCCGTCGGCGACGAAACCGGGCCGGTCGCCGACCGCGACGGGCTCCTTGCCCAGGTCCAGGGCGAGGTTGGTGACCGCCGTGACGGCCGCGGGCGCCGTCAGCACGGACGAGACGACCTCCACCAGCCGCATCACCGGGGCGGGGTTGAAGAAGTGCAGGCCCAGCACCCGTTCGGGGCGGGCCGAGTCGGCGGCCAGGCGCGTGACGGACAGGGCGTTGGTGCCGGTCGCGAGGATGGCCTCCGGCCGCACGATGCCGTCCAGCTCCCGGAAGATCTGCTGTTTGATCTCGTACGACTCCGGCGCCACCTCGATCACCAGGTCGGCGTCGGCCGCCGCCCGCAGGTCGGTCGAGACGCGCACCCGGGCGAGGGCGTCCGCGCGCTCCTGCTCGGCCAGCCGTCCGCGGGCGACGGCACGGGCGGTGGCGGCCTCCAGCGCGGCGACGGCCCGCGCGGTCTGGGCCTCGCCGATGTCGATGCCGACGACGTCGCGGCCGGCCTTGGCCAGGACCTCGGTGATGCCGGTGCCCATGGTGCCGAGGCCGACGACGGCGACGGTCCGCAGCGGGGACGGAGGGGTGTCGGACAGGGGAGAGGCCATCGCGGACTCCAGGAATGAGGGGTGACGACGGGAGGACGCCTCCGGGTGCGCCGACGGGCGCACCGGGTGCGTCATGCGTGAGGAGTGCGGTGCCACCGGGCTGCGAGCGCGCACGCCCGGTGCCGTCGGGCGGGGCGTGCACACGCCCGCGCGCGGCGGCCGGACCGGCCGGCCCTGTCCCGAGGCCGTGCCGTACTGCGGTACCCGAGGTACCGAACCGACGTCCCCCACTGCCTGACGGCGTGGGGTGGTGAAGTCCCGCGCGGCGGCCGCGTCACCAGACCGCCGCGAGGAGCGTCGCGAGTGGGTAACTCGCTCGTCTGAGCTTAACCGCCCGGTAACGAGCGCGCCAGCCCTCGCCCTTGGCGGGGTACGCCGGCGATGTGCGCCCCCGACGGCCGGCCGGCCCCTAATCTCGGTGCCATGGACGAAGAGTTGCGAGCGGTCACGGAGCGTCTGCGGGCCGAGTCCGGGGGCACGGCGGCGTACGAGCGCCTCGTGGCGACCGGGGACCACGACGAACTGGCGGCCGTCCTCACCGAGCCCGGCCGGCCCCTGTGGGCCCGGGAACTGGCCGCGTTCCGGCTGGGGCTGGCGGGGGACCGGCGGGCCTTCGAGGCCCTGGTGCTGCTGCTCAACCACCGCGACCCGCCGCGCTGCGCCGCCGCCGCCCACGCCCTCGCCCGCCTGGGCGACCCGCGCACCGCCCGGGCCGCCGCCGCGCTCGCCACCAACGAACTGCGCGTCGCCTACGCCCTCCACCCGGTCCGGCTCCTGGTCGAGCTGCGCGCCCCGGAGGCGGTGCCCGCGCTGATCACCGCACTGCGGCGGCGGCTGCGCCCGCACGACCCCTACCGCCGGGTGGCCCTCGCCTGCGTCGAGGGCCTCGGGGCGCTCGGCGACCCCCGCGCCCGGCCCGTCCTCGACGAGGCCCTCGCCCACCCGGCCCTGGCCGAGGCGGCGGTACGGGCGCTGGCGCGGATCCCGAAGCAGCGGTGAGGCCGGTGAAGCCGGTGAGGCCAGGACGGCCCGCCGGCCCACCGGCCGCCCGGCGTACCGGACTTCGGGCACGGCGAGGCCGCCCCGACGGCCCGTCACCCGCTCAGTGGCGGAAGCCCAGCAACCGGTGCAGGGCCGAGCCGCGCGAGGGCGCCGAGGCCGTCTCCGGCTCCGGCGGCACCGGGTCCGGCAGCGCCGGGCACACCGCGTCCGCCCCGCCGCCACCGCCGCGCGGCACGGTGCCGTCGGCCAGATAGGCCGCCAGGTGCCGGTCCAGGCAGGTGTTTCCGCTCAGGGTGACGCCGTGGTTCCCGCCGCCCTCCTCGACCACCAGACGGGACCCCGCCAGCAGCCGGCGGACCGTGACGGCCCCCTCGAACGGGGTGGCGGCGTCGTGCGTCGCCTGGAACAGCAGGACCGGCGGCAGCGCGTCGTTGGCGATGTCCACCGGCCGCCGCGCCCGCACCGGCCAGAACGCGCACGGCGCGTTGTACCAGGCGTTGTTCCAGGTCAGGAACGGCGCCTTCGCGTGCAGGTCCCGGTGGTCCGCGCGCCAGCGGTTCCAGTCGCGCGGCCAGCGCGCGTCCCGGCACTGCACCGCGGCGTAGACGCTGTAGCCGTTCTCCCCCGCCGCGTCGACGGCGCCGAGGTCCTCGTACGCCGCGACGAGCGGACCGGCGTCCCCCTCGCGCGCGTACGCCGCGAACGCCGCCGCCAGGCGCGGCCAGTGGCTGTTGTGGTAGCCGCCGGGGAGGAAGGTGTCCTCCAGCTCCGCGGCCCCCACCTTCCCGCCCGCCGGCCTCCCGGCCAGTTCCGCCCGCATCGCGTACCACCGGGCCCCGACCCGCTCCGGGTCCCTGCCGAGCCGGTACGTCGCGTGGTGCCGGGCGACCCAGGCGAGGAAGGCGCGGTGGCGGTCGTCGAACGCCAGGTCCTGGCGGAGGTTGGCCTCGTACCAGACGGCGGACGGGTCGACGACCGAGTCCAGGACCAGGCGCCGCACCCGCTCGGGGAACAGCTTCGCGTACACGGCGCCGAGATAGGTCCCGTACGAGTAGCCGAGGTAACTGATCCTCCGCGCGCCCAGCGTCGCCCGGATCGCGTCCATGTCCCGCGCGGCGCCGACCGTGTCGAGGTGCGGCAGCACGCGCGCGTACCTCTTCCCGCAGGCGTCGGCGAAGGACTTCGCGCGCGTGAGGTTGGCCCGCCCGGCCGCGGGCGTGAGGGGCACGGAGCCGGGGCGCACGGGGGCGAAGTGGCCCGGCCGGCAGTTCAGGGCGGGCCTGCTCGCGCCGACGCCCCGCGGGTCGAAGCCGATGACGTCGTACCGGGCGGCCACCTCCCGGGGCAGCGCGGAGGCGACGAATCCGGCGAGCGTCCGCCCGCTGCCCCCGGGACCTCCGGGGTTGACCAGCAGCGGCCCCTGGGAGGTCCGCGCGGTGTGCGGGACGCGGGTGAGCGCCAGCGTGATCCGCTCCCCGCGCGGGCGGGCGTGGTCGAGCGGCACCGCCAGGGACGCGCACTGGAGCGTGGGATGGCCGGCCGTGCCGCACTTCCTCCAGGCGATCCCCGCGGCGGGCGGGGCGTCCGCGCGCGGGGGCGCGCCCGCGCCGGCGGGGACGGCGGCGACGGTCCCGGCCACCACGGCCGCGGCGCCGCACAGCACGGCCGCGCGGTGTCTCATGGGTCCTCCCGGAACGGCGGGGCGGTGGACCGCGAGGGCCGCGGTCCTCGCCGCATCGTCCCGGGAAGCCGCCACGGACGAACACATCCGGCCCGCACGTGACCCGATCGGGCCGCCGGATGCCCTCGAATGCCCCGGCCGCTTTCCGTCTGCTCCCGCCCGCTCCTGTCCGCTGAAGCCTCCGCGGTGGCCCTGGACCCGGAAGCGACGCTTGTCCCTCCGATGGCGCGGGGCGGGTCGCCGGGCCGGGTTCGAACGCCCCGATTTGGCGGCCGGAGGCCGGGGTGGTTGGCTTGCCCCGACCCTGAGAACCACCTCCTGGAGGAACCCGATGGCGCAGGTCGAGGCCACGACGGAGCGGATCGTCGCCGCGGACGCGGAGACGGTGTTCGACACCCTCGCCGACTACAGCGGCACACGCGCGAAGCTGCTGCCCGAGCAGTTCAGCGAGTACGAGGTCCGCGAGGGCGGCGACGGCGAGGGCACCCTCGTCCACTGGAAGCTCCAGGCCACCAGCAAGCGCGTCCGCGACTGCCTGCTGGAGGTCACCGAGCCGTCCGACGGCGAACTCGTCGAGAAGGACCGCAACTCCTCCATGGTCACCACCTGGCGGGTCACCCCGGCCGGCGAGGGCAGGTCCCGGGTCGTCGTCACCACCACCTGGAAGGGCGCCGGCGGCATCGGCGGCTTCTTCGAGAAGACCTTCGCGCCCAAGGGCCTCGGCCGCATCTACGACGCGCTGCTGGCCAGGCTCGCCGCCGAGGTGGAGAAGTAGCCAAGAGGTGCTTGTCGAGGGCGCGTTGGAGCCCTCACCGGTTCGAGTGATCTCCGCGCGTGCGCCGGCGTACGCCGTAACTCGTCGCACTTGTTCGCAGTTGCCCCTCCATGCGGGACATCTGCGCAAGTGCGACGAGGGGAGCCACACGTGGGCGGGACCACTCTGGTGCGGGACGAACCGGTCGCCGCGCCTTCCAGGACCGGGGCTCCGGAGCCGGCGCAGGCTCCTCCGCTCGGTCCGCGCCGGGTCCGGCTGGTCTTCTGCGGGCTGATGCTGGCGCTGCTGCTCGCCGCCCTGGAGCAGATGATCGTCGCCACCGCGCTCCCGAAGATCGTCGGTGAGCTGCACGGCCTGGACAAGATGTCCTGGGCGATCACCGCCTACCTGCTCACCTCCACCGTCGGACTGCCGATCTACGGCAAGCTCGGTGACCTCTGGGGCCGCAAGGGCGTCTTCCAGTTCGCCATCCTCGTCTTCGTCGTCGGCTCCGCGCTCGCGGGCCGGGCGCAGACCATGGACCAGCTCATCGCCTTCCGCGCCGTGCAGGGCGTCGGCGCGGGCGGCCTGATGATCGGCGTGCAGGCGATCATCGCGGACATCGTGCCGCCGCGGGACCGGGCCCGGTTCATGGGCCTGATCGGCGCCGCCTTCGGGCTGGCCTCCGTCGCCGGACCGCTGCTCGGCGGCTACTTCACCGACCACCTCTCCTGGCGGTGGTGCTTCTACATCAACGTGCCGTTCGGCCTGGTCACCATGGCCGTCGTCGCCGTCGTCCTGAAGCTGCCGAAACCACAGGGCAAGCCCCGCCTGGACGTCCTCGGCGCGCTGCTGCTGGCCGCCGCCTCCACCTGCCTGGTGCTGCTGACCAGCTGGGGCGGCACCGAGTACGCCTGGGACTCGCGCGTCATCCTCGGCCTGGCCGCCGGTGCACTGGCGGCCACCGTCCTCTTCCTGGTCGCCGAGCGCTTCGCCGCCGAACCCCTCATCCCGCTGCGCCTGTTCCGCGACTCGATCTTCAACATCACCGGCCTGGTCGGCCTCGTCGTCGGCATCGCCCTGTTCGGCGCCGCCAGCTACCTGCCGACCTTCCTGCAGATGGTCGACGGCGCCTCCGCCACCGAGTCCGGCCTGCTGATGCTGCCGATGATGGGCGGCATCGTCGGCGCCTCGATCGTCTCCGGGCAGCTCATCAGCCGCACCGGGCGCTACCGCGCCCACCCCATCCTCGGCGGCGCGCTCTCCGTCGCCGGCATGTGGCTGCTGTCCCGGCTCGACACCGACACGCCCCGCCTGCACTACAGCGTCTGGATGGCCGTCCTCGGCGCCGGCATCGGCATGGTGATGCCCGTCCTCGTCCTCGCCGTGCAGAACTCCGTACGCCCCGCCGACCTGGGCACCGCCACCAGCGCCAACAACTACTTCCGGCAGATCGGCGGCAGCGTCGGCGCGGCGGTCTTCGGGACCCTCTTCGCCGACCGGCTCACCGACGCCCTCGCCGGCCGGCTCCCCGCCGAGGCCGGCACCGGGCTGCCCGCCGCCGAGTCCCTCACCCCGCAGCTCGTCCACGCACTGCCCCCGCAGCTGCGCGACGCCTACATCCAGGCGTACGCCGACGCGATGCCCCGGATCTTCCTCTACCTGGTGCCGGTCCTCGTCCTCGGCCTGCTCCTCGCCCTCTTCCTCAAGGAGACCCCCCTGGTGAACAGCACCGCGCCCCACCACACCCCCGCCACCGGGACACCGGCCGCGCCGCAGCCGGCCGGCCCGATCCCCCAGGCCCGGTCGCCGTACGCCGCCGGCACCCCCGTCTGCGGCACGGTGCAGCACCCCGACGGCACCGTCGTGCCCCGCGCGGCGCTCACCCTCATCGACGTCGCCGGACAGCAGGTCGGCCGGGGCGCCAGCGGCGACGACGGCCGGTACGCGATGGGCACGCCGGGTCCGGGGTCGTACGTCCTGATCGCCGCGGCCGGCGGCCACCAGCCGCAGGCGGTCTCCGTGACCGTCGGCGAACGCCCCGTCGAGCTGGACGTCGTCCTCGGCGGCGCCGGACGCCTGGCCGGCACCGTGCTCACCGCCGACGGCAGCCCCGTACGCGACGCCACCGTCACCCTCACCAACGTGCACGGCGAGGTCGTCGCCAGCACCCGCAGCGGCCGTGAGGGCGGCTACGTCATCACCGAGCTGGTGGCCGGCGAGTACACCCTCGCCGCCAGCGCGCCCGCCTTCCGCCCGGCCGCCCTCCCCGTCAGCGTCCAGGCCGCCCGGGAGACCCGGCAGGACATCGAGCTCGCGGGCGGCGCCGTGCTGCGCGGCACCGTGCGGGCCGGTGACGGGCGGCTCGTGGAGGACGCGCGCGTGACCCTGCTCGACGCGGCCGGCAACGTCGTCGACACGCTCACCACCGGCCCCGACGGCGTCTTCCGGTTCGTCGACCTGTCCTCCGGCGAGTACACCGTCATCGCGGCCGGCTACCCGCCCGTCGCCACGGTGCTCCAGGTGGCCGGAGGCGGACGCACCGAACGCGATCTTCAGCTCGGGCACGAGGACTGATGCCGCCGCGCCCTCGGCACAGGCCCCTGCCGGCGCCCCGGCTTTCGGCAGGGGGCTCGGCCGGGTGACGCCGCCGCGCGTCCCCGGCACGGCGGGGAAAGGGCCGCCGGGGCTTGCCCGGGCGCGTACCGGCGGCGGGGACCGGCCGCCGTTCCCGGCGTGGTCAGGACGCGCTACCCGCGTCCGGCCCGCAGCCAGGCGGTGATCCATCCGGCCTGCATCGCGGCGTCGAGGAGGTGGGTGGGCCGGATCCGCCGCCGGGGCACGTAGACCAGGTCGACGGCGAGCAGGGTCAGGGCGGTGCCCAGGCCGATACGGCGGGCGCCGGCTCCGCACCCCGGACGGCACGGCGGTGCACGAGCGGGACGGGGTGCGGTCAGCAGGGCCTGGAGGGGCCGATCCGTACCCGCCGGACCCCTTCCGAGTAGTGCGCCACGGGTTCGCCGGAGGCGGCGGGAAGGCCCGCGGCGGCGGTCAGGGTCTCCTCCAGCCCGACCACGGCGGCACCGGCCAGCGGCCACGGCTCGTGCTCCACCGGCGTCTCCCAGAGCAGGCCGAGCCGGCGGGTGTACGACCGCCGGCGCGAGGTCAGCCACACGTCCCGTTCCGTCGGGGCGACCGGGCCGCCGGGGCGGACGACGAGGCGGTACGCGGCGCCGCCGCCCCACCGGGACCCCTCGTACGTGACCGTGCCGCCGTGGACGGAGACGCGCAGCGTGCCCGGGTGGTACGGGACGCCCACGGCGCGCGCCGCCAGCATCGGCGGGAAGGCGACCTCCAGGGACAGGAACCACAGGCCGTCCCGCCCGTCCCGGCGGCGGACGTAGGTCCGCAGGTTGGTCTCCGCGAACGCCGGGAGCCCGGGCAGCCGGGCCGGCACGCCCGGCGGGCGCACGCCGGCCATGACGAACGGGGTGAGCCCCACCCAGGCGGTGCCGTCGTACTCGTCCACAATCAGCCCCTCGGGCAGGAGCGCCTGCACCGCCTCGGACGGGTACGGCCAGTGGAGGAAGGTCTGCGTCAGCCAGCGGGCCCGCAGCACGGGCAGCCGGACCCGCTCCTGAGCTCCGTACGCCACCACGGGCGACGGGTTTCCGCGGACGGCCGCCGGAAACACACCGCCGTCCCGGTGATCAGGTGCCGGGCGAGCGGCTACATTGGCGGCACCGTTGCCGTGCGAGGGAGGACGGAGCCGGGCATGAAGATCCTCATCAGCGCCGACATGGAGGGCGCGACGGGCGTCACCTGGCCGGCCGACGTGCTGCCCGGGACGCCGCAGTGGGAGCGGTGCCGGTCGATGTTCACCTCCGACGTCGACGCCGCCGTGCGGGGCTTCTTCGACGGGGGCGCCGACGAGGTGCTCGTCAACGAGGCCCACTGGACCATGCGCAACCTGCTGCTGGAACGGCTCGACGAGCGGGTGCGGATGCTCACCGGACGGCACAAGTCCCTGTCGATGGTGGAGGGCGTGCAGCACGGCGACGTGGACGGCATCGCCTTCGTCGGCTACCACGCGGGCGCCGGCATGGAGGGCGTCCTCGCCCACACCTACCTCGCCAACTCCATCACCGGGGTGTGGCTGAACGACGTACGGGCCAGCGAGGGACTGCTCAACGCGCACGTCGTCGCCGAGTACGGCGTCCCGGTCGTGCTCGTCACCGGCGACGACGTGGCCTGCGAGGACGCGCTCGGGTACGCGCCCGGGGCGCTGAAGGTCGCCGTGAAGGACCACGTGTCGCGGTACGCGGCCGTGTGCCGCACGCCCGCGCGGACCGCCGCCGAGATCCGGGCGGCGGCGAAGGAGGCAGCGTCGCTGGCGGTGCGCCACGAGCCCGTGCGCGGCGGGCCGTACACCGTCGCGGTGGAGTTCGACGCCGAGCACCTGGCGATGGCCGCGACGGTCGTGCCGGGGGTGGAGCACATCGGGGAGCGCAAGGTGGCGTACACGCACGGGACCATGTACGAGGCGATCCGGACGTTCAAGGCGGTCACCACGATCGCCTCGGCGGCGGTGGAGGAGCAGTATGGCTGAGCAGCCGGACGAGCGGGCCCTCGACGAGGTGGTGACGTTCACCTCCGACCTCATCCGGATCGACACCACCAACCGGGGCGGCGGCGACTGCCGGGAGCGGCCCGCCGCCGAGTACGCCGCGGCGCGCCTCGCCGAGGCGGGGATCGAACCCGTCCTGCTGGAGCGTGCCAAGGGCCGGACCAACGTCGTCGCCCGGATCGAGGGCACCGACCCCGCGGCCGGCGCGCTGCTCCTGCACGGGCACCTCGACGTGGTGCCCGCCGAGGCCGCCGACTGGAGCGTGCACCCGTTCTCCGGGGAGATCCGCGACGGGGTCGTGTGGGGGCGCGGCGCGGTCGACATGAAGAACATGGACGCGATGATCCTCGCCGTGGTGCGGGACTGGGCCCGCACCGGCGTGCGGCCCCGGCGGGACGTGGTGGTCGCGTTCACCGCGGACGAGGAGGCCAGCGCCGAGGACGGCTCCGGCTTCCTCGCCGACCGGCACGCCGCGCTGTTCGAGGGCTGCACGGAAGGCGTGAGCGAGTCGGGCGCCTTCACCTTCCACGACGGCGCCGGGCGGGAGCTCTACCCGATCGCGGCCGGGGAGCGCGGCACCGCCTGGCTGAAGCTGACCGCGCGCGGCCGGGCCGGGCACGGCTCCAAGGTGAACCGGGAGAACGCGGTGACCCGGCTCGCCGCGGCGATCACCCGGATCGGCGAGCACGCGTGGCCGCTGCGCCTGACCCCGACCGTGCGCGCCGCCCTCACCGAACTCGCCGCCCTGTACGGCATCGAGACCGGCCCGGACGACGTGGACGCCCTGCTGGACAAGCTCGGGCCCGCCGCGAGCCTCGTCGAGGCCACCGTCCGCAACAGCGCCAACCCCACCATGCTGGACGCCGGTTACAAGGTGAACGTCGTCCCGGGCGCGGCCGTCGCCCATGTCGACGGGCGGTTCCTGTACGGCACCGAGGAGGAGTTCCGCGCCACGCTCGACCGGCTCACCGGGCCGGACGTGGACTGGGAGTTCGCCCATCGCGAGGTCGCCCTCCAGGCGCCGGTGGACTCGCCGACGTTCGCGCGGATGCGGGCCGCCGTCGAGGCGTTCGCCCCCGAGGGGCACGTGGTGCCGTACTGCATGTCGGGCGGCACGGACGCCAAGCAGTTCTCCCGGCTGGGCATCACCGGGTACGGCTTCGCGCCGCTGAAGCTGCCGGAGGGCTTCGACTACCAGGCCCTCTTCCACGGCGTCGACGAACGCGTCCCCGTCGAGGCGCTCCACTTCGGCGTCCGCGTCCTGGACCGCTTCCTGCGCACGGCCTGAGAGAGCCCGAGAGAATTCCGCAAGCCCGAGAGGAGAAGGGGACAGCGTGCAGACCCTGGCGTACGGAGCGTGGCCCTCGCCCGTCGGCGCGGCGCTCGCCGCCGCCCACGACGGGCGCCCGGAGGACGTGGGCTTCGTCGGCGAGGAGGTGTGGTGGACCGCACCGCGGCCCGCGGAGGGCGGGCGGCGCGCCCTGGTGCGCAGGCGCGCCGACGGGACCGAGGAGACGGTGCTGCCCGCGCCGTGGAACGTGCGCAGCCGGGTCATCGAGTACGGCGGCCGGCCCTGGGCCGCGACCGTGGACGGCGACGGGCCGCTGGTGGTGTTCGCGCACTTCCCCGACCAGCGGCTGTACGTCGTCCGGCCGGGCGGAGGCGAGCCGCGCCCGCTGACCCCCCTCTCCCCGGTCGGCGGCGGACTGCGCTGGGCGGAGCCGCAGCTCGTGCCGGAGCGGGGCGAGGTGTGGTGCGTCCTGGAGGAGTTCACCGGCGACGGGCCCACCGACGTGCGCCGGGTCCTCGCCGCGGTGCCGCTGGACGGCTCGGCGGCCGAGGACCGGGGCGCGGTCCGGGAACTCACCGAAGAGCGGCACCGGTTCCTCACCGGGCCCCGCCTCTCGCCCGACGGGCGGCGCGCCGCCTGGCTCGCCTGGGACCACCCGCGCATGCCGTGGGACGGCACCGAACTGGTCCTCGCCGACCTCGCCCCCGACGGCACCTTCACCTTCCCCCGCACCGTGGCCGGCGGCCCCGAGGAGTCGATCGCCCAGGTGGACTGGGCGCCCGACGGCTCCCTGCTGTACGCGAGCGACCGCACCGGCTGGTGGAACCTCTACCGCGACGGCAGGCCGCTGTGCCCGCGCGCGGAGGAGTTCGGCGGGCCGCTGTGGAAACTGGGCCTGCGCTGGTTCGCCCCGCTGGAGGGCGGTCTGATCGCCGTCCTGCACGGCCGCGGCGCCCCCGCCCTCGGCATACTCGACCCGGAGACCGGCGAGATCGCCGACGCCGCGGGCCCCTGGACCGAGTTCGCGCCCTCGCTCGCCGCGCTCGGCGAGCGGGTGGCGGCCGTGGGGGCGAGCCCGCACAGCGGCTACGAGGTGATCGAGCTGGACACGCGGACGGGCCGCGCCCGCGTGATCGGCGCCGCCCACCGCGACGCCGTGGACCCCGCCTACTACCCCCGGCCCCAGGTCCGTACCTTCACCGGTCCGGACGGGCGCGAGATCCACGCGCACGTCTACCCGCCGCACCACCCCGAGTGCGCCGCCCCCGCGGGGGAACTGCCGCCCTACGTCGTCTGGGCGCACGGCGGCCCCACCGGCCGGGCCCCGCTCGTCCTCGACCTGGAGATCGCCTACTTCACCTCGCGCGGCATCGGCGTCGCCGAGGTCAACTACGGCGGCTCCACCGGGTACGGGCGGGAGTACCGCAACCGGCTGCGCGAGCGGTGGGGCGTCGTCGACGTCGAGGACTGCGCCGCCGTCGCCCGCGCCCTGGCCGACGAGGGCGCCGCCGACCGGGACCGGATCGCCGTGCGCGGCGGCAGCGCGGGCGGCTGGACCGCCGCCGCCTCGCTCGCCACGACCGGCGTCTACGCCTGCGGCACGATCCTCTACCCGATCCTCGACCTGACCGGCTGGGGGACGGGGGAGACCCACGACTTCGAGTCGCGGTACCTGGAGACGCTGATCGGGCCGTACGCCGAGGTGCCCGAGCGGTACGTGGAGAGGTCCCCCGCCGCGCACGCCGACCGGGTCACCGTCCCGTTCCTGCTGCTCCAGGGGCTGGACGACGTGATCTGCCCGCCCGTGCAGTGCGAGCGCTTCCTGGCCCGGATGGCGGGCCGCGGGGTGCCGCACGCCTATCTCACCTTCGAGGGCGAGGGGCACGGCTTCCGGCGGGCGGAGACGATGGTGCGGGCACTGGAGGCCGAACTGTCCCTGTACGCGCAGGTCTTCGGCCTGGAACCGAGGGATGTCCCGGTGCTGGAGCTGGCCGGGTGACGTCCGTGGAGCCCCTGCTGCGTCCGGCCCGGCTCGCCCCCGGCGCCCGGGTGGCCGTCGTCGCGCCCAGCGGGCCGGTGCCCGAGGAGCGGCTCCAGGCCGGGCTCGACGTGCTGCGCGGCTGGGACCTCGACCCGGTCGTGGCGCCCCATGTCCTCGACCGGCACGGTACGTTCGGCTATCTGGCGGGCACGGACGCGGACCGGGCCGCCGACCTCCAGGCCGCCTGGTGCGACCCGTCCGTCGACGCGGTGCTGTGCGCCCGCGGCGGGTACGGGGCGCAGCGGATCGCCGACCTGCTCGACTGGGAGGCGATGCGGGCGGCCGGGCCGAAGGTGTTCGTCGGCTTCAGCGACATCACGGCGCTGCACGAGGCGTTCGCCACCCGGCTGGGGCTGGTCACGCTGCACGGGCCGATGGCGGCGGGAGCGGACTTCCTCAAGAACGCGCGGGCGCAGGAGCACCTGAAGGCCACGCTGTTCGCCCCGGAGACGGTCCGCGCGATCGCCTCCGGCGGCACGCCCCTGGCCCCCGGGCGGGCGCGGGGCGTCACGCTCGGCGGCTGCCTGTCCCTGCTCGCCGCCGAACGGGGCACCCCGCACGCCCGCCCCTCCGCCCGTGGCGGGCTGCTGTGCCTGGAGGACGTGGGGGAGGAGCCGTACCGGCTGGACCGCTGCCTCACCCAGCTGCTGCGCGCCGGCTGGCTGGACGGGGTCCGCGGGGTGCTGCTCGGGTCCTGGGAGCAGTGCGGGCCCTATGAGGGGCTGCGCCCGCTGCTCGCCGACCGGCTCGGCGGCCTCGGGGTGCCGGTGGTGGAGGAGTTCGGCTTCGGCCACTGCGCGGGGGCGCTGACGATCCCCTTCGGGGTGACGGCCGAACTCGACGCCGACGCGGGCACGTTGACGCTCGTCGAACCGGCGCTGCGCTGAGCCCGGCACGGCGCCCGGCCGCCGTCGGGACCCCCCTCCCGGTGATCGGCCTGCGCGGGCATCGACGGGGCCGCCGCCTCCCGGCTGATCGGCTTCCTGGGCGGCCGGCGCGCCGCCGACAGCCGGTCCTGTTCGCCAAGCCGTACGACGTGGCGCCGGACGGCACCCGGACCCTGGTGCACTGCCTCGTCGCCCCGTCCGGGTGCCCGGCGTGACGCGGAGCTTCACCGTCACCCTGCCCGGGATCGTGCACCGCCACGAGCGGGGCCACCGGCTCCGGTCCGTGATCGCGGCGGGCGGCGGAGCCTGCGCCGGGAACCGGGGGACCACGCCGGTGACCGTGGTCGGCGCACCCGGGGACACCGGGGTGACCGGGCCGCCGGTGACCGGCGGGTGACCCGTGGGCGGGCGTCGTAAGCTGGCGCCGTGCCCCACCACGCTTCCCGGTACCTCGCCGAAGGCCCCCGCGTGGGCATACGCCCCTTCACCCACGAGGACGGCGCCGAGTTCACCGCCCGGACGCGGGAGAGCAAGGACCTGCACCACCCCTGGCTCTTCCCGCCGGACAACGACGAGGCGTACGCGGTCTACGCGGGCCGGCTGATCGAGGACCCGGCCAGAGCCGGATTCCTGGTGTGCGAGAAGGGCGACGGCTCCCTCGCCGGGTTCGTCAACATCAACAACATCGTCCGCAGCGGCTTCCTCAGCGGGACCCTGGGCTACGGCGCCTTCGTGCACGCGGCGGGGCGCGGGCTGATGCGGGAGGGGCTCGGCCTCGTCGTGCGGTACGCGTTCGGGCCGATGGGGCTGCACCGGCTGGAGATCAACGTCCAGCCGGGCAACGCCGCGTCGATCGCGCTGGCCCGCGCCTGCGGGTTCCGGCTGGAGGGCTTCTCCCCGAAGATGCTCTACATCGACGGGGCCTGGCGCGACCACCAGCGGTGGGCCCTCACCGCCGAAACGGCGCCCTTCGGCCGGCCTTCCCCGTGACCGGGTCCGTGACCCGCGCTCCACGGTCACGGACCCGGCCACCCGGTGAGGTCAGGCGCGGCGGTCGACGTACTCGTACACCGCCCCGTCGGGGTGTCTGGCGATCAGGTTGCGGCCCGCCGGGGTCGCGACCGGGCCCGCGATGATGTCGGCGCCCAGCTCGGCGAGGGTGTGGCGGGTGTCCTCGACGTCCGTCACGGCGATCGTCGCGGCGACCTTGCGCAGCACCTCCAGCTCGGACTCCGGTCCGCTCATCAGCAGGAAGCAGCCCACCGCGGCCACCTGGACGCCGCCGCGCCCGAAGCGCAGGGCTCTGCCGCCCGCGAGACGCTCGTAGAAGGGGATCGCTTTCTCCAGGTCGTCGACGCAGACGCGCAGCGTCGCTCCGAGAATCTCCATACGGGCGAGCCTAGTTGGGGCAGGCGCCTGCGCGCGGCAGGGGGCCGTCGCGCACGGCGTTATGCGTACGCGTGTACGGGTACCCGGGCGCGCATGGATCGCTTGGATCACCTGGAGCACCTGGACAAGCACCTGGCCGACGAACTGGCGCAGGTGGCGCGCGAGACCGTGCGCGACGAACTGCGCCGGCAGACGCGCACGCAGCGCCGCAAGGCCACGCTGTACGCCGCCTCCGGCGCCGCCGCCCTGTACGCGGGCGCGGCCCTCGCCCTCACCGTGGGGCTCGTCCTCGCCGCCGGTCTGCCCGACTGGGCCGCCGCGCTGATCACCGCGGCGGTCCTGGCCGCGGCGGCGTACGCACTGCGCGCCGCGGCCCGGACCGGCGGACACGGGACGGGCCACGCGTCCGCGACGGCGACCGGGGCCGCGGCCGGGGTCAGCGCCGGCCGTGACCGTGTGGCCGGCGGCGCTCCGCCCGTCGCGACGCCGGGCGCCCCCGGCACGCCGTACCCGCCGATGCCGCCCGGCCCGCCGGGAGCGGGCACGCACGCGCCCCGCACCCCGGCGCCGCGCCGGGGCGACACCGGTTCCGGGGCATCGCGGGGCCGGGCGGACTGAGCCGTGCGCGAGTTCCGGAAGCGTCCCCTGTCCCCGGACCGCCCCAGGGCCGTCGTGGTGACGGGCGCCGGCGGCGGCGTGGGCCGGGCCACGGCCCGTGCCTTCGCCGCCCGCGGTGACCGCGTCGCCCTGCTGGCCCGCGGACGCGAGGGCCTGGCCGCGGCGGCGGAGGAGGTGGAGCGGGCCGGCGGCGAGGCCCTCGTCGTCCCCGTGGACGTCTCCGACGCCCAGGCCGTCGACGAGGCCGCGGAGCGCGTCGCCGACACGTTCGGCGGCATGGACGTGTGGGTCAACAACGCCTTCACCGGAGTCTTCGGGCCGTTCACCGAGATCGGGCCCGACGAGTACCGCCGGGTGACCGAAGTGACGTACCT
Source organism: Streptomyces sp. NPDC006134 (assembly GCF_040628835.1). Lineage (NCBI taxonomy): Bacteria > Bacillati > Actinomycetota > Actinomycetes > Kitasatosporales > Streptomycetaceae > Streptomyces > Streptomyces sp. NPDC006134. The sequence goes on from NZ_JBEXTV010000027.1 coordinate 110,237, forward strand.
GGGGTACGTGTTCGGCACCCGGGCCGCCCTGCGCCACATGCTGCCGCGCGACCGCGGCACCATCGTCCAGGTCGGCTCCGCGCTCGCCTACCGCGGGATTCCGCTGCAGGCCGCGTACTGCGGGGCCAAGCACGCCATCCAGGGCTTCAACGAGTCGCTGCGCTGCGAACTGCTCCACGCGCGCAGCGGCGTCCGTACGACGATGGTGCAGCTGCCCGCCGTCAACACCCCCCAGTTCGACTGGGTGCTGAGCCGGATGGCCGGGCAGGCCCGCCCCGTCGCGCCCGTCTACCAGCCCGAGGTCGCCGCGCGGGCCGTCGTGCACGCCGCCGGGCACGCGCGGCGCCGCGAGTACTGGGTGGGCGGCTCCACCGCAGCCACGCTGCTCGCCAACGCGGTCGCGCCCGGGCTGCTGGACCGGTACCTGGCCCGGACCGGGTTCGACGCCCAGCAGGACCAGGGCGGACCCCGGGGACCGGTCAACCTGTGGCGCCCCGCGGACGGCCCGGACGGGCGTGACCACGGCGCGCACGGGCGCTTCGACGCGGAGTCCGCCGCGAGCAGCCCGCAGGCATGGCTGTCGCGCCATCGCAACCGGGCCGGGGCGGCGGCCCTGGCCGGAGGGCTGGGCGCCGTCGTCGCGGCGGGGCTGCGACGCCGCGCGCGGTGAACCGGTCCGGGTACGACGGGCCGGGCGGCCGGGGCGCGTCCGTGTCGTGCACGTTGCGCAGCCCGAAGGAGATCGTCACCGCGTCGAAGGTGTCGTCCTTGAACGGCAGCCGCGTGGCGTC
>NZ_JBEXTV010000028.1:0-108029 GCF_040628835.1 Streptomyces sp. NPDC006134
CCCTCCTCTCGTGTATTAGGACCCCCGGCCCCCCCCGGACGGAACGTTCCGTCGGCGGGCGCCCTCGCCGCACGGATACTCTTGACATGTGACCGACGCCCACGAGACCGCAGCAGACCGTTCACTGCGAACCACCGGAGGCGCCCCTCCGGACGACGGCGGACCGTCTGACACTCAGGCGCCGATCCCTTTGCTGGAACCGCGTGAGGGCATTCCGCCGGTGATCGCGGACGAGACCTCCCTCGCCCGCGTGACCGCCGCCTTCGCCGCCGGGTCCGGCCCTGTCGCCGTCGACGCCGAGCGCGCCTCCGGATACCGCTACGGGCAGCGCGCCTACCTGGTGCAGCTGCGCCGCCAGGGCGCCGGGACGGCGCTCATCGACCCCGTCGCCTGCCCCGACCTGTCCGGCCTGGGCGAGGCGCTGTCCGGCGCGGAGTGGGTGCTGCACGCCGCCACCCAGGACCTGCCCTGCCTGCGCGACATAGGCATGGTGCCCACCCGGCTGTTCGACACCGAGCTGGCCGGGCGGCTCGCCGGCTTCCCGCGGGTCGGCCTCGGCGCGATGGTCGAGAGCGTCCTGGGCTTCGTCCTGGAGAAGGGGCACTCCGCCGTCGACTGGTCGACGCGCCCGCTGCCCGAGCCCTGGCTGCGGTACGCCGCCCTGGACGTCGAGCTCCTCGTCGACCTGCGCGACGCGCTGGAGAAGGAGCTGGACCGGCAGGGCAAGCTGGAGTGGGCGCGGCAGGAGTTCGACGCCATCGCCGCCGCGCCGCCGCCCGAGCCCCGCAAGGACCCCTGGCGCCGGACGTCCGGCATGCACAAGGTGCGCCGCCGGCGGCAGCTGGCCGCCGTCCGGGAGCTGTGGCAGGCCCGGGACCGGATCGCGCAGCGCCGGGACGTCTCGCCGGGCAAGGTGCTCTCCGACGCGGCCATCGTCGAGGCCGCGACCGCCCTGCCGCCCAACGTGCACGCGCTCGCCGCGCTGAACGGGTTCGGGCACCGCATGGGCCGGCGGCAGCTGGAGCAGTGGCAGGCCGCGATCGACCGGGCCCGGGCGCTGCCGGAGTCCGCGCTGCCGCAGCCGGGGCAGGCCGTGACCGGACCGCCGCCGCCGCGCTCTTGGGCCGACAAGGACCCGGCCGCCGCCGCCCGCCTGTCGGCGGCCCGCGCCGCGGTGTCGGCGCTGGCCGAAGGGCTGAACATGCCGCAGGAGAACCTGATCACGCCGGACACGGTCCGCAGGGTGTGCTGGGAGCCGCCGAAGACGCTCGACGCCGAGTCGGTCGCGGCCGCGCTCGCCGGGTACGGGGCCCGGCCGTGGCAGGTGGAGCAGGTGACGCCGGTACTGGTCACCGCTCTCGCGGCACATCCCTGACGGATCGCGGGGCCCGGCCGCCGCCCTCGCGGCGCGTCCTCGACGGCCTGCACGGCTCGTACGGCTCGTACGGCCTGCACGGCTCCCGGTCGCCGCCGCTCTCTCGCCCCGCCCCGGCGGCCGGGTCGCCCGGCCCGTCCGGCCGCCCCGGCCGCCCGCGCCCGACGCTTCACCGGATCACGCCCGGCACCCCGCCGGCCCGGCCGCCCCCGGATCCGCGCCATCGAGATCACGCCAGGATCTCCGCGGCGCCGGGGGCGTTCGCGTACCCGCGCATCCCCCGAAAGGTGTGACCTTCACCGCTCCGGGCGGGGGGACTGGGCAGCTACATTACCCACAAGTAGCATGAGGGCTGAGCGCGCGCTCAGTGCATGCGTGCCGCAGCAGTGCCACCCCGCACCCTGGAGGAGAGCCATCGTGCCTCGTACCGTCAGGGACGTCGTCTTCGTCGACGGCGTCCGCACCCCGTTCGGCAAGGCGGGCCCGAAGGGCATCTACCACGAGACCCGCGCCGACGACCTCGTCGTGAAGGCGATCCGGGAGCTGCTGCGCCGCAACCCCGGCCTCGACCCGAAGACGATCGACGAGGTCGCCATCGCCGCGACCACGCAGATCGGCGACCAGGGCCTGACCATCGGCCGCACGGCCGGCATCCTCGCCGGTCTCCCCCAGTCGGTCCCGGGCTACTCGATCGACCGCATGTGCGCGGGCGCCCTGACCGCCGTGACCACCGTCTCCGGCTCCATCGCCTTCGGCGCGTACGACGTCGCTATCGCGGGCGGTGTCGAGCACATGGGCCGCCACCCGATGGGCGAGGGCGTCGACCCGAACCCGCGGTTCGTCAGCGAGAAGCTGGTCGACGAGTCGGCCCTGTTCATGGGCATGACGGCGGAGAACCTGCACGACCGCTACCCGCAGATCACCAAGCTGCGCGCCGACCAGTACGCGGTGCGTTCGCAGGAGAAGGCCGCCAAGGCGTACGCCAACGGCAAGATCCAGGCCGACCTGGTGCCGGTCTCGGTGCGCCGCACCAACCCCGAGGGCGGCGAGACCGGCTGGGGCCTGGTCACCGCCGACGAGCCGATGCGCCCGGGTACGACGCTGGAGAACCTGGCGAACCTGAAGACGCCGTTCCGCGTCCACGGCCGGGTCACCGCGGGCAACGCGGCCGGCCTGAACGACGGCGCCACCGCCTCGGTCATCGCCTCCGAGGAGTTCGCCCGCGAGCACGGCCTGCCGGTGAAGATGCGCCTGGTCTCCTACGCCTTCGCGGGCGTGGAGCCGGAGGTCATGGGCTACGGCCCGATCCCGGCGACGGAGAAGGCCCTGGCCAAGGCGGGTCTGTCCATCTCCGACATCGGCCTGTTCGAGATCAACGAGGCCTTCGCCGTGCAGGTGCTGGCCTTCCTCGACCACTACGGCATCGCCGACGACGACGAGCGCGTCAACCAGTACGGCGGCGCCATCGCCTTCGGCCACCCGCTGGCCTCCTCCGGCGTGCGTCTGATGACGCAGCTGGCCCGCCAGTTCGAGGAGCAGCCGCACGTCCGCTACGGCCTGACCACCATGTGCGTCGGCTTCGGCATGGGCGCGACGGTCATCTGGGAGAACCCGTACTTCGAGGGGGACAAGTGAGCACCACCGCAGAGCTGCTGAAGGGTGCGGCCGAGCTGTTCCCCGGCGAGGTCGTCACGCAGGCGCACGTACGCCACTTCGACCTGCCCCTCCAGGCGGGCCGTTTCGCGCTGATCACCCTGGACAACGGGCACGACCACACCAAGCCGACCACCTTCGGCCCCCAGTCGCTGGCGAACCTGAACGCCGCCGTCGACCAGGTCGAGAAGGAGGCCGCGGACGGCGAGATCGTCGGCGTCGGCATCACCGGCAAGCCGTTCGTCTTCGCCGTCGGCGCCGACCTCAAGGGCGTCGAGCTGCTGAAGGAGTGGGACCACGCCCACGCCATCGGCAAGGGCGGCCACGACGTCTTCAAGCGCCTGTCGGGCCTCGCCGTGCCGACGTTCGCCTACTACAACGGCGCCGCGATGGGCGGCGGCGTCGAGGTCGGCCTGCACTGCACCTACCGCACGGTGTCCGCGGCCGTCCCGGCGTTCTCGCTGCCCGAGGTGTTCCTCGGCCTGGTCCCCGGCTGGGGCGGCTGCACGCTGCTGCCGAACCTGATCGGCGCCGACAAGGCCGTGACGGTGATCATCGAGAACAGCCTCAACCAGAACCGGCAGCTCAAGGGCAAGCAGGTCTACGAACTCGGCATCGCGGACGCGATCTTCGAAGGCGCCGACTTCCTGGAGCAGTCGCTGGTCTGGACCGCGTCCGTCCTCAAGGGCGAGATCGCCGTCGAGCGTCCGGCGATCGACCGCGGCGAGGCCTGGGACCAGGCGGTCGCGCGCGGCCGGTTCATCGCCGACTCCAAGGTGCACGGCGCCGCCCCGGCCGCCTACCGCGCCCTGGACATCATCGCCGCCGCCAAGAGCGGCGACCTCCAGCAGGGCTACGACGCCGAGGACCAGGCGCTCGCCGACCTGATCATGAGCGGTGAGCTGCGCGCCGGCATCTACGCCTTCAACCTGGTGCAGAAGCGCGGCAAGCGCCCGGCCGGCGCGCCCGACAAGTCGCTCGCGCGCCCGGTCACCAAGGTCGGCGTCGTGGGCGCGGGCCTGATGGCCAGCCAGCTCGCGCTGCTGTTCCTGCGCCGCCTGGAGGTGCCGGTCGTGCTGACCGACATCGACCAGGAGCGGATCGACAAGGGTGTGGGCTACGTCCACGCCGAGATCGACAAGCTGCTCGGCAAGGGCCGTATCAACCAGGACAAGGCCAACCGGCTCAAGGCGCTGGTGACCGGCGTCCTGGACAAGGCCGAGGGCTTCGCGGACGCGGACTTCGTCATCGAGGCCGTGTTCGAGGAGATGGGCGTCAAGCAGCAGGTGTTCGCGGAGGTCGAGGCGGTCGCCCCGGCGCACGCGATCCTCGCCACCAACACCTCCTCGCTGTCGGTCTCCGAGATGGCGTCGCAGCTGAAGCACCCCGAGCGGGTCGTCGGCTTCCACTTCTTCAACCCGGTCGCCGTGCTGCCGCTGCTGGAGATCGTGCGCGGCGAGAAGACGGACGACGCCTCCCTGGCGACCGCATTCGCCGTCGCCAAGAAGCTGAAGAAGACCGCGGTGCTGGTCAAGGACGCCCCGGCGTTCGTCGTCAACCGCATCCTGACCCGCTTCATGGGCGAGATCCAGAACGTCATCGACGAGGGCACCCCGGTGGACGTGGCGGAGAGGGCGGTCGAGCCGCTCGGCCTGCCGATGTCGCCGCTGGTGCTGCTGGAGCTGGTCGGCCCGGCGATCGGCCTGCACGTCTCCGAGACGCTCAATCGGGCGTTCCCGGACCGCTTCACGGTCTCCCCGAACCTGAAGGCGGTCGTCGAGGCCGGCAAGCGCGGCTTCTACGTCTACGACAGCGGCAGGCCCGAGCTGGACCCGGAGGTCGCCGCGCTGCTGAAGCAGGGCGACACCGTCCTCACCGAGGAGCAGGTCCGCGCCCGTGTGCTCGACGCGGTGGCGCAGGAGATCGGGCTCATGCTCGACGAGGGTGTCGTCGCCGAGCCGCAGGACATCGACCTGTGCCTGATCACCGGCGCCGGCTGGCCCTTCCACCTGGGCGGCATCACGCCGTACCTGGACCGCGAGGGCGTCTCCGAGCGGGTGAACGGCAAGCGGTTCCTCCAGCCGGGGGTGGCGTCGGTTCCGGCGTGACGGTTCACGTGTGAAGGGGGCCTCCGCGGTGTGCGGAGGCCCCCTTTTCCGTACGCCCGTGCCGTCCGGTCTCAGCCGCGCCAGGGCCCGAGCGGGCTGCCCACCCTCGGGGACAGCTGACGGCGGACGTGCAGCCGCCCGTCCGTGCCGATGACCGCGACCACCAGCGCGCCGCTCGCGTCGTACGCCAGGGACGGGGCGTGGGCGACCATCTCGCCGGACTCGTGCCAGTGGGTGCCGGAGACGTTCTTGTCCCGGTCGGGCAGGGAGACGACGAGCCGGCCGCGGCTGCCGCGGTGGGCCAGGAACGCCTCGCGGGCGCCGCGCTCGGGTGCCCACAGCGCGGCGACCGCGCCGGTGCCGCCGTGGCCGCCCAGCCCGGCCCCGGAACCCGGCCAGCGGCCGTCGGCGTGCTGCCGGTAGGCCATGACCTGCTGGGTGCCGGCCTCGCGGAAGTACAGGCAGGTGCGGCCCTCGCCGGAGTCGACCGCGGTGATCCCGCCGGTGGCGGGCCGTCCGGTCTTGAGGGTGTCGTCGACGAGGAACGGGCCGCCCGGCTCGGTCTGGTGCCAGCGCCACACCGAGTTCTTGCCCGGGACGTACAGTTCCACGGTGCCGCGTTCGGTCGCCAGCGCGCAGCCGGCGTCCTGGACGAAGCTGCCGCCGAGGTCCTCCCACGGGCCCCAGGCGCCGGTGGTGTCCCGGCGGCGCAGGCTGACGCCCTGGTCGAAGTTGCGGACGAACACGTGCAGCCGTCCTGCGGTGTCGACGGCCGCCGACGGCACGCCCGCCTCCCGCTGGCGGCGCCCGTCGCCGTGCGCCCAGTCGGGGTTCTCCAGCGAGTGCCAGCCGGTGAAGCCCTTGCCCCCGGGGTCCTGCGCGGTGTGCACGACGTCGACGGTCACTCCGCCGCCGACGACGTACTGGCGGCGCAGGCCGACCAGTTCGGCGGGGCCGCCGGGCGGGCCGGTGACGGCGAGGGTGGGGGCGATCCAGCCGTCGCCGAGGACGTAGGGGCCCTTCCACTCGCCGCCGGCCGGGCTGGTCTCCGTCCAGAAGGCGAGCCGTCCACCCAGCACACCGAACGCGTTGAGCCGTCCGCCGGGCCCCAGGCGCAGCCAGTTCGTGGCCGGCGAGTAGCGGTAGGCGGCGCTCATCATGTGCGTGCTGCGGTAGGGGTCGCGGCCCAGCTGCCGGTCGCCGCAGGTGTGACAGGTGCCGTGCGGGCAGACGGTGGGCGCGTCGAGGCCCGCGTAGGTCGCCAGGTACTCGGCCTTCTCCGCGGCGGCGGCCGAGTCGAGGTTGTAGCCCCAGAAGCGGTTGGCGTAGGCGCGGTAGTGCTCGACGACCGGGTTGTGGCCGGCGTCGCGGTGCCGGGTGAGGGCGGCGAGGGCGAACTGGGTGGTGACCGTGTGGTCGGCGTGGTCGGAGCCGACGTACCCCTCCCGGCCTCCGTCGTGCTCGGGGTCGGGGTCCATGGTGCGTACGGTGGTGGGGCGCTCGTGGGCGAGCAGCGCGGTCAGGGCGTCGACGACCTGTTCACGGGTGACGTGCTGGACCGCGCCGATGGTGCAGCCGTGCACCGGCAGCGTGGCCTGGGTGCGGACGGCGCCCTCCCACAGATCGGTCAGCCGGGTGCGCACGCCCCGGTCGGTGGGGGCGCCCATGTGCAGCTGGAGGAAGTACAGGCGCACGTCGTCGTGTCCGTCGAGCGTGAACCGCTCCGCGGCGAAGCCGGGGACCAGGTCCACCGGCTCGCGGCGCCAGGGGTGGTCGCGGTTGCCGGTGGCCATCCGGGCGTACGCCGAGCGCAGTCCGCAGCCGCGCTCGGTGCTGTACCGGGCGAAGTCCGGCGGCACGGCGGCGCGTTGCGGCTCGTCGGTGTCGACGTTGATGCCGTCGCCCTCCCCGGCGGTGACGACGACCGTGGTGATCCGGTCGCCGTCCTGGAGGGAGCGGACCAGGTCGGGGTTCATGAAGTACAGGTCGTCGTCCTGGTGGGCGATGATGTGCAGGACGGAACGGCGCGTCGCGGTCATCGGGGCTCCGGGGTCGTGATCGGTCGTCGTCTGCTCGTCGGGTGCCCGTCGGGGGTCACCGGTCCACCACGTTCATGGCCATGGCGCCCGAGGCCGAGCAGTAGGGCCGCACCCATACCGGCCGGGCCGGGTGGACCACGACGTAGTCGGACGCCTCGTCCCCGACGAGCGGCAGGGACGGGTAGGCGTAGGCGCTCTTGACGTCGGGGAAGTCCTCGAACAGGTGGCAGACGCGCACCTTGCGCCGGTGGAACGGGTCGGGCTGGAGCCACCAGTCCCAGTCCTCCCAGCGCTCCAGCCGGTGGTCGACGACCCGGCGCACGGGCACCTCGGCCCGGAACGCCTGGCGTCCGAGGATCTGGACGGGGGCGGTGAAGTTCTTCCCGTGGCGTCCGCGGCGGCTGACGACGAGCAGCGCGCCGGGCTCGATCCGGCGCCCGCCGCACAGCACGCCTCTCAGCGTGATGGCGCCGTCGCCGACCTCGACCGCGGTGCACTCGGCGTGTTCCTCGCGCAGCACCGTGCGCAGCATCAGCCGGCCGTTGGGCTGGGCGTAGGGCAGGATCCAGCCGACCGGGCCGGCCGGCGGGCGGCGGACGAGGCGGGCGCGGGCGTCGATGAGGGCCCGGGTGTCGCGCAGGCCGGCCTTCAGGTGGACCGACGCCTCCTTGGCCGACTCCAGCCGCACCTGCCAGCGCCCGTCGCCGAGGTGGTCGAGCGCGGCGGGGCCGAGCGCGGCGGTGTAGCGGGTGCCGCCGTTGTCCAGGGCTGAGCGTGCGGTGGGCAGGGGCAGGTCGGGGCGGCGCTTGCCGTCGGAGGGCTTGTGGCGCAGGACGAACTGCCGGCGGTGGCGGCCCTCCCCGGGCCCGTCGGCGCCGAAGCGCAGCCCGCCGGCGTCGTCGGCGACGACGTCCACGGTGGTGGCGCCGAGGGTCGCCGGGGGCACGGTGGGCTGCGCGGCGGAGGACCGGCGGGGCCCGGCCGGGGCGCGGTAGCCGCGGACGGCGGCGGCGCGGCGGCGGGCGGCGTCCTCGAACAGCTCCAGGTAGCGGCCGGCGACGGCGGCCGGGTCGTAGCGGGCGGCGTTGCGCAGGGCGGCCTCGCCCATGGCGCGGCGCAGCGGTTCGTCGGCCATGAGGCGGCGCAGGCCCCAGGCGATGCCCTCCACGTCGCCGTTGGGCACGAGGAAGCCGTCCTCGCCGTCGCGGAGGATCTCGCGGGGGCCGACGGGGCAGTCGGTGGAGACCACGGGCAGCCCGCAGCGCATGGCCTCGACCAGGGTCATGCCGAAGGACTCCGCGCTGGAGGTGACGGCGGCGATGGAGCCCTTGGCCCACTCGGACTCGATCGGTGAGAAGCCGCCCATGAGCAGCGCCCGCCCGGTCAGGCCGAGTTCGGTGACCAGCGCGCGCAGCGTGCCGGCCTCGCCGCCGTCGCCGTAGATGCGCAGCTGCCAGTCGGGGAACTCCTCGGCGAGCCGGGCGAAGGCGCGGATGAGCAGGTCGTAGCGCTTGATGTGGTGCATGCGGCCGGCGCTGACCACGATCTTGCGGGTGCAGTCGGAGGGGGCCACCACGGGCTGCGGCACGCTGTTGGGGATGCCGACCACGGGGATGCCGGGGATCGGCGTGTTCTCCGTGAAGGAGCGGGCGTCGGCCTCGGTGACCGTCGTGATGGCGTCCAGCCGGGGGTAGACGCGGGCCATCTCCGCGCGGACCGCGGGCGGGATGGCCAGGTGGGTCATGTGCTCCTGGGCGACGCGCAGGGCGCCGTCGCGGGTGTGGGCGGCGACGAAGAGGTTGAGGCTGGGCCGGGTGCCGACCACCACGTCGGCGTCGGTCCTGGTCAGTTCGCGGATGATGCGCCCGTCGGTGAACCGGCTGTACTGCGCGGAGAACTCCTCCTGGCGCGGGACGACCTCGCTCGGCTCGTCGCTGCCGGCGGCGCCGCGGTCACCGGAGCCGGGGCGCAGGTCGACCAGGGCCCGGACGGTCACCCGCGGGGAGATCTCGAACTTGGTGGTGTCCGCCCGCCGGAACACCGAGACGATCTCCACCTCGTGGCGGACGGCGAGCGCCTCGGCGAGGTTGATGACGGTGCGGTTGGTGCCCCCGATGCCGTAGATGTTGTTGATCAGGAAGGAGATCTTCACCGGACCTCACGCTCCTTCCGCTCGAAGGGACTGGGCACGGGGTAGTACGCGGCGAGGAACCTGCCGAGCATCGCCGTCTGGCGGGCGGTGTCCCGGCCGTCGGAGAGGGTGTCGTTGATGCAGAACGCCTGCCGGTCGCGGCGGGCCAGCAGGATGCCCAGGCGCCGCTGGATCTCGGGCCGGGCGAGGTCGAGGTAGGCGAAGCGGATGTCGGAGGGCACGGCCCGGCCGGTGAAGTACGCGTAGTAGTGGTACAGCGAGGACGGGATCGAGATGTCGGTGGGGCTGCGGAACCGGCTGTAGGAGGTCTGCCGGTGCGCCTCGGGGTACTCGCGCTCGATCTCGTGCAGGACGCTGCGGCGCAGCGCGTAGGGGGCGTGCCGGAGTTTCTGCACGATGACCGTGCCGAAGTGCTCCAGCAGCAGCCGCCGGTTGTTCTTCCCGGCCGCGTCGACGGGGCGGTCGACGGGGGTGAGGTCCCAGCGGGGCACCTGGGAGGGGGAGAAGAAGGTCCGGGTCATGCCGTTGGACAGGAAGAAGTCCTGGGGGGTGACGGGACGGCCCAGGAACATGTCGTCGTTGAGGTAGAGGAAGTGCTCGGACAGGCCCTCGATGTGGTGCAGCCGGCTTTCGATGGCGTGCGAGTTGAAGGTGGGCAGCGCGGCCGGGTCGTCGAAGATCTCCGAGTGGTCGACGACGGTGATGCGGGGGTGGGAGTCGTTGAGCCAGGCCGGGCGCTGACGGTCCGTCACCAGGTAGACGTGGCGCACCCAGGGGGCGTTCTGTTCCAGGGCGCGCAGGGAGTAGCGCAGTTCGTCGCGGCTGATGTAGCGGGCCGCGTTGGCGGACTCGGTGTGGTAGCCGCCCTCGCCGTAGGCCCGGCGCCGCTGCTGCCAGGCGGGGTCGTTGCCGTCGACCCAGGTGTAGACGACGTCGATGGGGAAGCGGACGTCCTCGGGCAGCGGGTCGGCGCACGCCCCGACGGTGCGCACCGAGCGGGTGCGCCGGGTGTGCAGGGCGGCGAAGCCGGTGAGGCGGCTGACGGGGACGGTGACGCGCGGCTCGTCGAGGGCGACGTCCTCGGTGACGCGGTTGGGCCGGGGCGCGGCCAGGCGTCCGCCCTGGTGCTGCCAGAACTCGATGTCGCAGCTGTGCTCCAGGCCGAGGACCAGGGAGCCGGCGGGGTCGCTCCACACCATGCCGATCTGCAGCACGGCCGCCTCCCGGGCGCGCTGCCGGCCGGGCCGCGAGCCGGCCGGCACGGCCCGGCCCTGGGGTGTCTCGCCGTGGCAGGACCGCAGGTAGACGGGGCCGTGGCGGGTGCAGCGCGCCAGCGCGCGGACGACCCGGTCGCGGTCGGACTCGGCGACGGCGAGGCAGGAGCGGAAGTCGGAGGCGCCGCGGATCGCGAAGTAGTCGACGCCCTCCTCCTCCAGCGCGGTCACGACCAGTTCGAGGTTGGCCTCGCGCAGGCCGAGCGGGGAGACGGTGGGCCGCACGAGCGCGATCCGGTCGCCGGGCCCGGCGAGCGCGGCGAGCCGTTCCCCGTCGCCGAACAGGTGCGGCCAGCGGCGGCGGGCCCGCAGGCCGCGGACGAACCGCGCGAGGAGGGTGACGGCGTGCAGGCGGCGCAGCAGATGCTTGAGCGCCATGCGCAGCCGCAGGGGGACGCGGCGCGCGATACGGCGTCTGAGGCCCGTGGGAACCAGGGTGCGGTAGATCCCGACCGCGGCGGATGCCTCGGGGTTGCCCGTGCTCACGAAGGGGTGTCCGGCTCTGTAGGGGTCTGCGGGCGGTTCTGCTCGAAGACGCTGGGGACGGGGAAGTAGCGGCGCAGGAAACGCACGACGGCGTCGGTGCCGCCGCGCACGTGCGCGTCGCGGGTGCCCAGGCCGAAGAAGTGGATCTGCTGCACGTCCCGGCGGACCAGCAGCCGGTCCAGGTGGGTGTCGATGCCGGGGAGCGCCGCGTGCAGCGCCACCGATGCCTCGCCGGAGGGTTCGGCGAGGCCGGTGACGTACCCGAAGTGGTGGGCCAGGCCGTCCACGGGATGGGTGCCGGGGACGGCGGGCAGCGCCTGGTCGTCGGCGAGCGGCAGGGGCTGCACGCCCGTCTCGGCCAGCCGGGCGAGGGTCTCGGCCCGGTAGGGCTGCGGGCCGGCCGCGTAGCCGTGGCCGGTGGCCCGGCCGGTGGCGGAGTAGGCGGCCCGGGTCCAGGGGGCGAAGGACTCCCGGGCGTTCCAGGGGCCGCGCCGCGGGCGGGTGGCGCCACCGGGCGTGAAGTAGTCGAAGGGGCGCACGGGCCGGCCCAGCAGGGCTCCCGGGCGCAGCAGCAGGAAGTGGTCGGCGACGTCGGGCAGGTGGTGCAGCTGCCAGTCGGCGCCGGGCGGGGCGTGGACGATGCCGAGCCGTTCGTCCGCCCGCAGCCAGGCGGGCGGCTCGGCCTGCGCGACGACGTGGACGACGTCGATCCAGGGCGCGTACTGGTGCAGCGAGCGCAGGGCGGCGCGCAGCAGCTGCTCGCCCCAGGGGGTGGGGTGCTGCCACGTCAGGACGGCGTCCACCGGGAAGGTGATCTCCTCCAGCCGCGGGATGTCGAAGTGTTCCAGCGTGATCGTCGGTTCCAGGTCGCCGTCGATGTCGCAGTAGCCGGACAGCCGGTCCAGGCCGATCTCGATGCCGGGGGCGTCGGCGGGCACGGCCCGCTGGACGCGGTTGGGGCGGGGGCCGACGAGCCGCTCCACGGGCAGGTCGGTGTTGGCGGTCCAGAACTCGATCTCGATGCCCTGGTCGTCGCCGGCCCACAGCTGGTGCGTCGGGTCGGTGCGCAGCCAGGTCAGGCGGATCACCCGCGCCTTGCCGAAGTGCTTCCACGCCTTGACGTGGCTGCCGGGGACGTCGCGGGTGTCGTTCGCCGCCGGGGACACCGAGACGACGTAGCCGGTGTGTTCCTCCAGCAGGGCGCGCAGCACCCGGCGGACGGCCCCCTTGTGCCGCTGCTCGACGGCGAGGCAGAGCCGGCGGTCGTCCAGCGCGGGCACGGCGAACCAGGGGATGTCGGCGGCGTCCAGGGCGTGGGTGACCAGGTCGAGGTCGAGCCGGCGGGCCAGGTCGACGGTGAGTCCGGTGTGGACGTGGCCGATCCGGCCGTCGGCCGCCTTGGTACGGCGCTCGGACTGCCCGAGCCCCACCCGGCGCACCCGGCGCAGGGCACGGCGGTGCAGCCGTGCCTCGCGCCGGCTCAGGGTGCGGGCGAGCCCGCGCTTGACCTTGCGCCGTACGCCCGCGGGCAGGGTGGTGGCGGCCGAGCGCACCGGCTGGGGGACGAGTCGCTGGTAGACGTGAACCGCGGAGTTCATCGACGTCGGGTCCGGCACGTCATGAACTCCGTTTCGTGTTTCTCATCGTTCGCAAGGGCTGGGGGTGGGGAAGTAGGAGGTGAAGAAGCCGTCCAGGAGTTCCTGCTGGGCCTCGATGTCCTCGGGGGTGGAGAAGGCGTCGTTGAGGCAGAAGGAGTCCTGGTCCCGGCCGTCGAGCAGCCGTTGCAGCCGGTCCGCCAGGTCCGGCACGGCCAGCTGGAGGTAGGTGAAGGGCATGGAGCCCGGCTGGGCCCGGCCGGTCAGCGCCGCGTAGTACAGCGCGAACGACGAGGTCGGCGACAGGTCGGACATGGCCCGGAACCTGCTGGCCGACGTGCGCGCCCAGGCCTCGGGGAAGTCGCGTTCGGCCTCTTCCATCGCCGAGCGGCGCAGGGCGTAGGGGATGTGCTCCATGGGCTGGGTGATCACCCGGCCGAAACGTTCTTTCAACAGGGCGCGGTTGTTCTTGCAGGCCGCGTCGACCGGAGTGTCCGTCTCCGCGACCGGACCCTGGGGGATGCGGTTGCGGGAGGGGAAGTAGCGGGCCGTGCCGTGGGGGGTGAAGAAGGCGTGCGGGGCCACCGGGCGGCCGATGAACATGTCGTCGTTGAAGTACAGGAAGTGCTCGGCGAGCCCTTCGATGTGGTGCAGCTGGCTCTCGATCGCGTGGGAGTTGAACGTCGGCAGGTCCGCCGGGTCGCGGAAGATCTCCCGGTGGGTGGCGATCCGGATGCCGGGCACGTCCTCGCGCAGCCAGGCCGGGACCTGGTCGTCGGTGACGATGTAGATGTTCCGGATCCACGGCGCGAACAGGTACAGGGAGCGCACCGAGTAGCGCAGCTCGTCCCGGCTGATGAAGCGGGCGTCGCTCGCCGACTCCGCGTGGTACACCTCGCCCTTGGCCCGGGCCTTGCGCCGCTGCCAGGCGGGGTCGTTGCCGTCGACCCAGGTGTAGACGGCGTCGACGGGGAAGGCGATGTCGTCGGCGCAGTTCACCAGGAACTCCGGCCGGGTGGACAGGGCGGGGGCGAGGGCCTGCGGGGTCCAGTCGGAGACGAAGCGGCTGAACAGCCGGGCGGCACCGAAGACGTTGGCCCCGTCGGCGGCCACGGCCCAGGTGGCGCGGTTGGCTCGGGGGGCGACCAGGTGGGTGCCGTGGCGCTGCCAGAACTCCACCGCGCAGCCGTACTCGTGCCCGAGCAGCAGGTGCCGGCCCGGGTCGGTGCGGTACCAGCTCACCTGGAGGATCCGCGCGCCGGCCACCTCGCGCCATGCCTTGGGGTCGCGCGAGGAGACGGGCTTGGCGGGCCGGGGCGCGTCCGGGTCGACGACGGAGAGATGGCCGGGGTACCGGCTCAGCCCGCGGAACACCGCCTCCAGCACGCGCTCGCGGTCCTCCTCGGCGACGGCGACGACGGTGCCGTGGTCGACGGTGCCGCGGACGGCGAAGTGGGCGACGCCCGCCGCGTCCAGCAGGGCGACGAGCGCGGAGCGGTTGGCCTCACGGGCCGCCAGGGGGGTCAGTCCGGGCTCGACGTAGACGTCGCCGTGCTCGGCCGTGACCGTGGTCGGCGCCGCCGCGGCGGGACGCCCCCGTCCGCCGCCGCCCTGCGGAATACGGCCGGCCGCGCCCGCCGTCCCCTCGACGCGGACGTCAGATACGGCCGTCATGCCGCTGCCCCCCACGGGCCGGCGCACGCAGCAGCACAGCAAACCCCTCCCTCTCCTCACCCGGGCCAGGCCCGGGTGAGCACTCGTGGCCGCGCGCCCTCGTGCCCCCCGGCTCGAAACTGCGGCCACGTCACGCGCCGGCCCCCGGCCGACGCGGTTCTTCTCGGATCTTCTCGGAATCTTCTCGGAAGATTTAACCTTCACAGGACCGGCACATCATCATCAAGTGCCTACATACCTGTCAACAGCAATCAGTCATGACGGAAAACACACGCCATGATGACATTGCGTTGAACATTCGGGATCGGTCCGGTGTCCGGGCGCCGGCCGTCCCGCCGTGGTGATCGGTCTATAGTTCGGACACGCTGCGGCGTCCCTCGCCGCGGCAGGGGCCCGGCCTCTCCCCCACTCGTGCCCTGAGCCATGTCCGGACCACGGCAGCGAGCCGGCCGACGAGAGAGGACCGAGGTCATGACGCACGCCCCGACGGAGACGCGGCAGCGCCGGTCCAGACGTGCCCCGTCCGGCCGCCGGGCGGCACCGGCGCGTCCGCGCCGACGCGTCGGACGCTGGGTCGCCCTGGGCCTGCTGGCCGCCGTCCTGGCCGCCGGCGGCACCGGCTACTGGCTCTACAGCGACCTGAGCGGCAACATCGAGGGCGTCGACCTGGACGAGGCGATCGGCGGTGACCGCCCGGAGAAGCTGCCCACCTCGGGGCAGAACCTCCTGGTCCTGGGCTCCGACTCGCGTTCCGGCGCCAACGCCTCGCTCGGCACGGGCCGGGCGGCCGGCGCGCGCTCCGACACCGCGCTGGTGATCCACATACCCGAGGGGCGCGCGAAAGCCGTCGCCGTGAGCATCCCCCGCGACACCCTGGTGACCCGGCCCGCCTGCACCGCGCGGGACGGCTCGCGCCTCTCGGCGGCGCACCGCGTGATGTTCAACTCCGTGTACGCCCAAGCCGGTCCGGCGTGCGTGGTCAAGACGGTCGAGCAGATGTCCGGCGTGCGCATGGACCACTTCGTGGAGATCGATTTCGCGGGCTTCAAGGGGCTCGTCGACGCGATCGGCGGGGTCACCGTCACCGTGGAGCAGGACATCCACGACCCCTCCAGCGGCCTGGACCTGCCCGCGGGGACCCACCGGCTGGACGGCACCCAGGCGCTGCAGTTCGTCCGCACCCGGCACGGCGTCGGCGACGGCAGCGACCTCGGCCGCATCGGGCTCCAGCAGCAGTTCCTGATCGCCCTGCTCGGCGAGATCAAGCGGCAGGACCTGCTGGGCAGCCCCACCAAGGCGTTCAAGATCGCCGACAAGCTGACGGAGTCGCTCACCACCGACTCCGGTCTCGCCTCCCTCACCAAGCTGGCCGAGTTCGGCCGCAGCATGAACGGCGTCGACCCGGCCACAATGGAGACGATCATGCTGCCGGTGCGGTACGACACCCAGGACCCCGACCGGGTGGTGGCGGCCCAGCCGCAGGCCGGCCTGCTGTGGGAGGCGCTGCGCGAGGACCGGGACGTCCCGGAGGCGGCCCGGAAGTCCCCTGCCCAGGGCGGCGGCTCCTAGGGCGGGAGCGGGCGTGCCCGGATGGGACACAGGTCCCCCGGTGCGGCCCCGGCCGCCTTCGGCATTCCTTCGGCATTCCTTCGGCACCGACGAGACGAGGAGGACCCCGGCGACCACGCCGCCGGGGCCGGACACCGGCCGCCGGGGCCGGACACCGACCGCCGGAGTCAGACACCGGCCGCCGGAGTCAGACGCCGACCGCCGGGTCGAGCGCGAGACCCGTGCCCGCGCTCTGGCGGGCGACGCGCAGCGCGCCGTCCGGGCCGACCAGTGCCAGCACGATCCGGCCGTGGCCGTCCAGCGCCAGGGCCGGGGCGCCCAGGCACCGCTCCCCCGTCGGCGACCACCACAGGCCCGCCTGCTCGTTCTCGGTGCCGCACGCGGCGAGCATGACGTGGCCGTCCGCGTCGCGATGGGCCAGGACCGTGCAGTCGTACCCGTCGATCACCGCCCGCAGCACCGCCACCGGGTCCCCGGACGGCGTGCCGCCGAGAGGGATCACCCACTCCCCCGGCCGGTGGGCGACGAGTTGGCCGCCGTCCCGGTCGGTCCAGTAGTACGTCCCCCTGTCGGGTGCGGTCTCCAGCACCGCGGCCGTGCCGGGCGCCACCCGCACCGGGATGCCCGGCTCCTGGCGGAAGTCGCCGTCGGCCTCCTCCTGCCGCCACCACAGGGCGCTCTCGTCGCAGCCCGCGAGCACCTCGATGCGCCCGGAGGCGTGGGCCACCGCGGCCGGCCCGTCCTCCACCCCGCTGCCCTTGAGGTCCGCCCAGGGCTCCCACTTCCCGGAGGGTGCCTCACGGCGCAGCATCAGTCCGCGGCCCGCGTTGCGCACGAACACGTGCACCCGGCCCGTCGCGCCCACCACGCCCACCGGCGCCCCGAAGCGGGCAGCCTTCTCCCGGTCCTTGTGCGGATTGCCGAGCGAGCGCCATTCGGTGACGGGGCGTCCGGTCTGGTACTGGATGGCGTGCACGATGTCGACGGCGGGCGGGCCGTCGCCCGTGCGGACCTCGCGCCGGCCGAGGAAATGGACGTACGTGTCCGCGCCCTGCGCGACCGACACATGGGTCAGGTCCGGGACCGGGAAGAAGTCGGGCCCCGTCCAGCGCGGGCCGCCCGGCCGGGTCTCCGTCCAGCGCAGCAGGCCGGCACGGGTGCGGGCGTAGGCGGTCAGCCTGCCGTCCTTGCCGAGGACGAGCCACCGGCCGGCGATCGTCGCCTCGGCCGCCCGTCTTTCGGGTTCCGCCTGGCCGGTCCGGCCGGCCGCTCTCCCTCGGGCGGCGCCGCGCCCGGATCCGGTCCGCATGACGTGACCTGCCCCTCCCTGCCGCCCAGAGCAACTGACCTGCGCCTCCCGGGCATCGGTACTGCGGGAGGCTGAGCGCGGCCCATCATAGATCGAACGTTCGACGAACAGGATGTGACGATCGTGTGGACGGCCCGGTCCCCCGGCCGCGGACGTCCACCCCTCAGATCTCCCGCCACTCCTGGAACGCCAGCCCCGGCTCGTCCTTGCGCCGGGTCAGCAGGAGCCGGCCCGTCGACGGGGCGAGAGCGGCGACGACCACCCAGCCGTCCTCGTCCAGCGTCAGGGACACCTCGGTGTCCTCGGGGAGCCGGGGACCGGTCTCCGTCCACCAGGCGCCGGCCGGCTCCTGCTCGGTGGGGTAGGCGGCCAGGGCGAGGCGTCCGCTCGCCGCCCGCTGGGCGAGCAGCGTGCAGTCGTGGCCGTCGATGACGCAGCGGACGGCGGAGACCGGGCCGGGACCGGCGGCGGCGAGCAGGGACACGGGCTTGCCGCCGGGGCGCCAGGCGCGCAGGTCGCCGGCGTCGTCGGTGAAGAAGACGGTGGTGTGCCCGGCGGAGGTGGCGAGCGCCCGGAGCGTGCCCGGCCGGACCGCCGCCTCGGTCCTCTCCCCCAGGACCGGCTGCGCGCCCGCCTTCTCCTGCGCCCAGTGCAGGATGCCGCCGGGGACCGCCGCGTAAAGCTCGACCCTGCCGGACTCGCCGGTCACCGCGGCGGGCTCCTCCTGGACACCTTTGCCCTTGAGGTCCCGCCAGGGGTCCCAGCCGCCCTTCTCCTTCTGGGCCCGCATGCTGATCCCACCGCCGCCGTTGCGGACGAAGACGTGGGCGCGGCCCTGCGCGTCGACCGCGACGGCGGGCGTGCCGGTGCGGTCGCCCGTCTTGTTGGGGTGGCCGATCGGCTGCCAGTCCAGAGGCGCGAGCCGCGGCCGGAAGTGCGTGCTGTGCACGAGCCCGGACTCGCCGGGGACCGTGGGACGCCAGGCGACCAGGTGGGTGTAGCCGTCGGCGCCCTGGCCGACCGAGAGTCCCGGGTGGAGCTTCTGGTCGCCGCCGGCCCTGCGCGGTGCCTCCCAGGGCCCGCCGGGCCCGAGCTCGGCGCGGCACAGCACGGTGTCGCGCGACGGCAGATAGACGCAGAGGCGGCCGTCCCGGCCGCGAAGGAGCCACTCGCCGTTCACCCGTTCACTCTATGCGGGGCGGTGGTGCCGGTGCCGGGCGGGTCCGCCCGGCCGGGGACCGGCGTGCGACCCTGGCCGCATGGACGACAACGCCCCTCTGCTCGTGATCGTCGACGCGGCCAACGTCGTCGGGTCGGTGCCCGACGGCTGGTGGCGGGACCGGCGCGGAGCCGCGGAACGGCTGCGGGACCGGCTGGCGGCGGACGGCGTGCCGGGGCACGAGGGGCCGGTGGAGATCGTCCTCGTCGTCGAGGGCGCCGCCCGGGGCGTGGCGGCCGCGCCCGGCGTCCGGGTGGAGGCCGCGCCCGGCAGCGGTGACGACCACATGGTCGACCTGGTCGCGCGGGCGGGCGACCGGCCCGTCCTGGTGGTGACGGCCGACCGCGAGCTGCGCCGCCGGGTGACCGGGCTGGGGGCGCAGGTGACAGGACCCCGGACGGTCCGGCCGGCGTGACGCGCGGGGCGCCGTCCGCCGCCCCGGTGCCGGCCGCGCCGCCTCACCGGCCGCCGCCGCGTACGTACAGCACCGCCCCGTCCACGGTCCCCGCCGGCACGTACCCGTGCGCCAGCAGCCGCCGCAGCCCCGGCACCCGGTCCGGCCCGTAGGGCTTGCCCCGCGAGTCGTCGACGACCAGGGCGGGCGGATGCCGGGCCGTCTCCTCGCGGAAGACCGCCCAGGCTCCCGCGACGGCGTACTTCTCGCCGACCCGGGAGCCGTCCCGGCCGCCGCTGTAGTTGGTGAGCAGGCCCGCGGTGAGATAGCGGGTGGCGGGGGTCCGTCCGGCGAACCAGTACGTCTCCGGGTGCATGCCCCAGACCAGGACGCGGTCGCCGGGTGCGGTACGGGCCACGACGGCGGTGGCCAGGCGCCGGGCGTGGTCGAGTTCGGCGCGGGGCGCGCACAGGCCCCAGGCCAGGAACAGGACGCAGCAGCAGGCCGAGGTGCGCAACGCCGCCGTGCGCCGCTCGGGGGGCAGGCCGCGCAGGGCCGAGGCGGCCAGCAGGGCGAGGGGCGGGAGGAGTTGCAGGTAGTAGTGGCCGAAGAAGTGGAAGCCCACGGTGACCGCGCCGCCCGACGCGGCGAGCCACAGCCACAGGTCCGCCGTACCGCCGCGACCGCCCGCCGGCTTCCCCGCCCCGGCGCGCACACCGCGCCCATCCGCCAGTGCCCTCCCTCCTGCACGGCCACCGCGACAGCCCGTCGGCCCCCTCCCCCCTGCACGGCCGGCCCGCAGGCTCCCGGCGATCGGTGGGAGCAGGCCCGCGCAGGCGACCGCCAGGATCGCGGCGTTGACCAGCCCGCGGACCAGGGCGTGCGCCCCCGAGCTCCCGAGTGACGCGTACGTCCCCGAGCCCGTCACCGTCCAGAAGAGGAAGCCGCCGGGGTCGGTGGCCAGGGCCCCGCCCAGGACCGGGGCCGCCGCCCCGGCTCCCAGCCGCAGCAGCCCGCCCCGCCGGCCGCCCCGCGTCCACCACAGCCACAGCACCGGCACGAGGACCGCGCCACCCGTCTGCTTGGCGAGGAAGGCGCAGCCGACGGCGAGGCCGGCCGCGCCCCACAGGCGGCGGTCGGCGCACCACAGCGCGGCCGCCGTGCACGGCAGCATGAAGAGCTCGAACGTCGCGGCCTGGGCGTCCTCGGGGTTGAGGCCGACGGAGACCAGCAGGTACAGCACCCCGGCCGTGCGGCCCGCCGTGCCGCCCCAGCGGCGCCGGGCCAGCGAGGCGAGCGCCAGCGCGGTGGCGAGCTGGGCGAGGACCGCGAGGACGCGTACCGGCGTGAGCGACGCGGACCCGGCGACGGCGAACGCGCCCTGGTACAGCCACGGCACGAGCGGCGGTTTGCGGTCGACGACCGTCTGGTACAGCTCGCCGCCCTGCGCCAGCAGGCGCGCCTGGACGGCGAGATAGCCCTCGTCGGGGTTCCACAGCGGGCGGGTGAAGGACGGGATCCGGGTGACGCAGGCCAGCAGCGCGAGCAGGGGGAGCAGCCGGGTCCAGTACCCGGCACGGGTCCGCCGGGCGGACACGGTGCGTGACGAGGTGAGGGGCTGCGCGCGCATGGCTGCACGCTATCCGGCCTCACGGTCACCACCTATGGGGACATACGGGGCAGAGTCGGCTGTCGGCGCCGACGATCGCGGCTACTTGCTGTCACCGCCCGACGGCTTGAACACCTCGTCGGCCGGGGTCTCCTCCCCCCGGCCGAGGCGGCTGTGGGAGCGGCCGTAGAGGAAGTAGACGACGATGCCGATCGCCATCCAGACGGCGAACCGGACCCATGTCTCGGCGGGCAGGTTGAGCATCAGCCACAGCGAGGCGCACACCGACAGGACCGGGACGACCGGCACCCAGGGGGTGCGGAAGGCCCGGTGCAGGTCGGGGCGGGTGCGGCGGAGGATGAGCACGCTGACGGCGACGATGACGAAGGCGAACAGCGTGCCGATGTTCACCAGCTCGGCCAGCTCGCTGAGGCTGGTGAAGCCCGCGACGATCGCGATGATCACGCCGAGCAGGATGGTCGGCCGGTGCGGGGTGCGGAAGCGGGGGTGGACGTGGGAGAAGAAGCGGGGCAGCAGCCCGTCGCGGCTCATCGCGAAGAACACCCGGGTCTGGCCGAGCAGCAGGATCATGCAGACCGTGGTCAGGCCGACGGCGGCGCCGAAGCTGATCACGCCCGCGTAGAAGGGGTGCCCGGTGGCCTTGAACGCGTCGGCGAGCGGGGCGTCGACCGACAGTTTGCTGTAGTGCTGCATGCCGGTGACGACGATCGACACGGCGACGTACAGGGCGGTGCAGATGAACAGGGAGCCGAGGATGCCGCGGGGCATGTCCCGCTGCGGGTTCTTCGTCTCCTCGGCAGCCGTGGCGACGATGTCGAAGCCGATGAAGGCGAAGAAGACGACGGAGGCGGCGGTGAAGATGCCCATCACACCGAAGTTGGCCGGGGCCCAGCCGAACAGGAGCTGGATCAGCGGGGAGTGCAGGCCCCCGCCTGCCTCCTGGGGCTGTGACTTCGGGATGAAGGGGTCGTAGTTGGCCCCCTTGACGAAGAAGGCGCCCGCGACGATCACGATGAGGACGACCACCACCTTGACGGCGACGACGACCGAGGTGAGCCGCGCCGACAGTTTCATGCCGAGGACGAGGACGGCGGTCAGCACCAGGACCAGGGCGGCGGCGAGGATGTCGAAGCCGAAGCCGTCGGCGCCGTCCCGGCCGCCCAGCGCCTCGGGCATCTGCCAGCCGGCGTTGTCCAGCAGCGACCGGATGTAACCGGACCAGCCGACGGCGACCACCGCCGTGCCGAGCGCGAACTCCAGGACGAGGTCCCAGCCGATGATCCAGGCGGGCAGCTCGCCGAGGGAGGCGTAGGAGAAGGTGTACGCGGATCCGGCCACCGGGACGGTGGAGGCGAACTCGGCGTAGCACAGCGCGGCGAGCGCGCAGACGACACCGGCCACGACGAACGCCAGCGCGACGGACGGCCCGGCGTTGTTCTTGGCGACCGTGCCGGTCAGGACGAAGATGCCGGTGCCGATGATGACGCCGACGCCGAAGACGGTCAGGTCGAGCGCGGACAAGGACTTCTTGAGCGCGTGCTCTGGCTCCTCGGTATCGAGGATGGACTGCTCGATTCTCTTCGTCCGGAAGAGACTGCTGCTCATGGAATACCTCCCACGCTTGTCGTCCTCGACATGCTCGACATGATCGAGAGGGGGCGTGGTACGTATGCCCCGGGGTGGGAGGAATCACGCGGATGGGCCGGTTCCGCCACTGCAACGAGTGGCGGAACCGGTCCATCCGGAGGCGGGTGGCGCGCCCGTCAGTCGCGGGCCGCTTCCACTTCGGTCCCGGCACGGTCGTACCGGCCGTCCAGCTTGGCGACCAGTCCGGTGACCTGGCGGGCGATGTCGGGCGCGGTGAGCCCGATCTCGGCGAGGACCTCGGCGCGGGAGGCGTGGTCGAGGAAGCGCGGCGGGATGCCGAAGTCGCGCAGGGGGACGTCGACGCCCGCGTCGCGCAGGGCCTGGGCGATGGCGGAGCCGACGCCGCCGACGCGCGAGTTGTCCTCGACGGTGACGACGACGCGGTGGCGCTCGGCGAGCGGGGCCATGGCCTCGTCGACGGGCTTGACCCAGCGCGGGTCGACGACGGTGGTGGAGATGCCCTGGCTGTCGAGCAGGTCCGCCACCTCCAGGCACATCGGGGCGAGCGCGCCGACGGAGACCAGCAGCACGTCCGGGGTGCCGGTGCCGGGCTCGCGCAGCACGTCCATGGAGCCGACGCGGCCGACGGCGGGGACGGCGGGGCCGACGGCGCCCTTGGAGAAGCGGACCACGGTGGGGGCGTCCTCGACGGCGACGGCCTCGCGCAGCTGGGCGCGGACCTGGTCGGCGTCGCGCGGGGCGGCCAGGCGCAGGCCGGGGACGACCTGGAGGATCGACATGTCCCACATGCCGTTGTGGGAGGCGCCGTCGGTGCCGGTGATGCCGGCCCGGTCCAGGACGAAGGTGACGCCGCACTTGTGCAGGGCCACGTCCATCAGCACCTGGTCGAAGGCGCGGTTGAGGAAGGTGGCGTACACGGCGAAGACGGGGTGGACGCCGGCGTGGGCCAGGCCCGCCGCGGAGACGGCGCCGTGCTGCTCGGCGATGCCGACGTCGTAGACCCGCTCCGGGAAGCGCTTGGCGAACTTGTCCAGGCCCACCGGCTGGAGCATGGCGGCGGTGATGGCGACGATGTCCTCGCGCTCCTCGCCGAGCTTGACCATCTCGTCGCCGAAGACGCTCGTCCAGTCGGCGCCGGAGGTGGCGATCGGCAGGCCCGTGTCGGGGTGGATCTTGCCGACGGCGTGGAAGCGGTCGGCCTCGTCCGCCAGGGCGGGCTGGTAGCCGCGGCCCTTCTCGGTGAGGCAGTGCACGATGACGGGGCCGCCGAACCGCTTGGCGCGGGTGAGGGCGGACTCCAGGGCCTCGATGTCGTGGCCGTCGATGGGGCCGACGTACTTCAGGCCGAGGTCCTCGAACATGCCCTGCGGGGCGATGAAGTCCTTCAGGCCCTTCTTGGCGCCGTGCAGGGTGTCGTAGAGCGGGCGGCCGACGACCGGCGTGCGCTCCAGGACCTCCTTGGTGCGGGCCAGGAAGCGCTCGTAGCCGTCGGTGGTGCGCAGGGTCGCCAGGTGGTTGGCGAGGCCGCCGATGGTGGGGGCGTAGGAGCGCTCGTTGTCGTTGACGACGATGACCAGGGGGCGGTCCTTGGCGTCGGCGATGTTGTTCAGCGCCTCCCAGGCCATGCCGCCGGTGAGCGCGCCGTCGCCGATGACGGCGACGACGTGGCTGTCGCGCTTCTTGAGCTGGTTGGCCTTGGCGATGCCGTCGGCCCAGCCCAGGACGGTGGAGGCGTGGCTGTTCTCGATGACGTCGTGCTCGGACTCCGCCTGCGAGGGGTAGCCGGACAGGCCGCCCTTCATCTTCAGCTTCGAGAAGTCCTGGCGGCCGGTGAGCAGCTTGTGCACGTAGGACTGGTGGCCGGTGTCCCAGAGCACCTTGTCCCTGGGCGACTCGAAGACGCGGTGCAGGGCGATGGTGAGCTCCACCACGCCGAGGTTGGGGCCGAGGTGGCCGCCGGTCTTGGAGACCGCGTCGACGAGGAAGGTCCGGATCTCCCCGGCCAGCTGGTCCAGCTCCTCCAGGCTGAGCCGGTCCAGATCGCGCGGTCCCCTGATGCGGGTCAGCAGCGGCACCCGTGCCTCCTTGCTGTAGAGCTGTTCGAGCTTTTGCCGGGCTTGTCGAGTCTAATGTTCCGGCTCGGCGGCCGGTGTCCGGGCGGTGCGTCGTACGTCACGCGTACGGCTGTACCCAGGCGCGGCCCGGTTCACGTCCGCGGGCACGGCTGTGCCCGGCACCGCCGTTGGTGCCGGGCACAGGTCCGCGGGGCGGTCGGCGGCTAGGCGCGGCCGGCCGTCTTCTGGGTCTTGCGGGTGACCGAGTCGATGACGACGGTGGTCAGGAGCACACCGGCGGTGATCATGTACTTCACCGGTTCGGCGATGGACTCCAGCTGGAGGCCGTACTGGATGGAGACGATCACCAGGACGCCCAGCAGGGCGTTCCAGGTGCGGCCCCGGCCGCCGAAGAGGCTGGTGCCGCCGATGACGGCCGCGGCGATCGCGTTCATCAGCAGGTCGCCGGTGCCGGCGCTCTGGTTGGCCGAGGCGATCTTGGAGGCCAGGAAGAGGCCGCCGAGGGCGGCGAAGCCGCCGGAGATCGCGAAGACCGAGATCCGGATGGCGGTGACGTTGATGCCGGCGCGGCGGGACGCCTCGACGCTGCCGCCGAGCGCGAAGACCTTGCGGCCGTAGGAGGTGCGGCGCAGCAGGAAGTCCGTGCCGACCAGGAACACCAGGAAGATCACCGTGGCCAGCGGCAGGCCCTTGTACTGGTTGTACATGAACGCCGCGGCGAAGGAGACCACGGCCAGCAGCACCGTGCGCAGGACGGTGTCGCTGAGCGGGCGGGAGGGGATGCCCACCGCCTCGCGGCGGCGGTTGCCGAGGAAGGAGGTGACGAAGAAGACCGCCGTCACCAGCGTCGCCAGGCCGTAGGCGGCGGCGATGTCGGAGAAGAAGTACGTGGTCAGCTGACCGATGAGGCCGTCGCTGTCGAGGTTGATGGTGCCGTTCTCGCCCAGCGTCTGGAGCATGAAGCCCAGCCAGAAGAGCAGGCCGGCCAGGGTGACGGCGAAGGCGGGGGCGCCGAGGACGGCGAAGAAGAAGCCGTGCAGCGCGCCGATGAGGGCGCCCGCCCCGACGGCGGCGAGCACGGCCAGCCACTCGGGCCAGCCCTGGTTGACGGCGAGGACGGCGGCTATGGCGCTGGCCGCGCCGCTGACCGAGCCGACGGACAGGTCGATCTCGCCGAGCAGCAGCACGAAGACGATGCCGACGGAGATCATGCCCGTGCCGACCATCGTGACGGTGATGTCGTTGATGTTCTGCGCGGACAGGAACGCCGAGTTCAGGCTCTGGAAGACGACGCAGATGACGATCAGGCCGATGACGACCGGCAGCGAGCCGAGCTCGCCGGCCTTCATCTTGCGCTTGAACTCGCCGACGTAGCCGGCCAGGCCCTGCTCGCGGACGAGCAGGCGCGGGTCGACCGCGGTGACCGCGGCGGAGGCGGCCTCGGGGTTCTCCACGGCGGGCTTGTCCTGCTCGGCCGTGGCGGTCTTGCCCGAAGCCTTGTTCGAGGTCTTGTTCTCGGTGCTCACTTCTTGACCTCCCCACTCGTGCGCGCCGCACGGCGGGTCACGGCGTTGTCGGTGGCGCCGGTGATGGCGGAGATGATCTCCTCCTGCGAGGTCGTCTTGACCTCGAAGACGCCGTTGTTGCGGCCGAGGCGCAGCACGGCCACCTTGTCGGCGACCGCCTTCACGTCGGCCATGTTGTGGCTGATGAGGATGACCGCGAGGCCGCGTTCGCGCAGCCGCTCGACCAGGTCGAGCACCTGGGCGGTCTGCTCCACGCCGAGGGCGGCGGTGGGCTCGTCGAGGATGACCAGCTTGGGCTCGCCGAGCATGGAGCGGGCGATGGCCACGACCTGGCGCTGACCGCCGGAGAGCGAGGCGATCGGGATGCGGACGCTGGGGATGCGGATCGACAGCGTGGTCAGCAGCTCGCGGGAGCGGCGTTCCATCTCGACCTCGTCCAGGACACCGAACTTCTTCAGCTCACGGCCGAGGAAGAGGTTGCCGACGACGTCGATGTTGTCGCACAGCGCGAGGTCCTGGTAGACCGTCGCGATGCCCAGGTTCTGGGCGTCCTGCGGCTTGCCGATCGATACGGTCCTGCCTTCCCATTCGATGGCGCCCTCATCGATGGGGTGCACGCCGGCGATCGTCTTGACCAGCGTGGATTTTCCGGCGCCGTTGTCGCCCACCAGGGCGACCACTTCACCGGCGTGGATCTCGAGCTCTACGTCGGTGAGCGCCTGGACGGCACCGAACCGCTTGGAGACCCCGCGCAACGCCAGCACGGGCGTAGCGGACACGTGAACCATCTCCTTCGCCGCCTGACCCGGCGGAAGGGTTGTGCAGAAGAGTCGGGGGGAGTGTTCCGTCCGGCGCCCCGCACGAGCTTGCGGGGCTGTGGATGACGTGGGGCGCCGGAGGAGACGAGGGGCAGGGCGTCCCGTGCCAGGCCCCGGGGACGGGGTCCGGCGGGTCGTGGGACGCGCGGCTGCCTGCCGGCCCGGTGACGGGCCTGCCGCTTACTTGATGCCGAGCTTGTCGCAGGCGGCCTTGTACTTGCCGGTGCAGATCTCGTCGACCGTGTAGATGCCGTCCTTCAGGACGGTGTCCTTGATGTTGTCCTTGGTCAGCGAGACCACCGGGACCAGCACGGACGGGACGTCCTTGGCGCTGGCGCTGGAGACCTTGTCCTTGGCGATGGCGTCCAGGGACTCGCCCTTGGCCAGCGCGACGGCCATCGCGGCGGCGGCCTCGGCCTCGGGGGCGTACGGCTTGTAGACGCTCATGTACTGCTCACCGGCGATGATGCGCTGCACACCGGCGAGTTCGGCGTCCTGGCCGGTGACCGGGATGTCCGCGATGCCGGCGGCCTTCAGGGCGGTGATGATGCCGCCCGCCATGCCGTCGTTGGCGGAGTAGACGCCGACGATCTTGTCCTTGCCGAGCGCCGAGATCGCCGCCTCCATGTTGGCGTTGGCGTTGTCCGGCGACCACTCCTTGGTGTCGTACTCCTTGCCGATCTTCACCTTGCCGTCGAGGACGGAGTGGGCGCCGTCCTTGAACTGGCCGGCGTTCGGGTCGGTGGCGGAGCCGTTCATCATGACGATCTGGCCGTCCTTGGCCTTGTCGCCCAGCGCCTTCAGCAGGGCCTCGCCCTGGGTCTTGCCGACCTGCACGTTGTCGAACGAGGTGTAGGCGCTGATCGGGCCCTCGGCGAGGCGGTCGTAGGCGACGACCTTGATGCCGTTGTCGACGGCCTTCTGGACGGAGTTCTTGACGGCCTTGGCGTCCACGGCGTCCAGGATCAGCACGTCCACCTTGTTGGTGATCATCGTGTCGACCTGCTGGGCCTGGAGGCTGGCGTCCTGGCGGGCGTTGTTGTACTGGATCTCCGCCTTGTTGTCCGTCAGCTCCTTGATCTTCTTCTCGATCAAGGGGCGGTCGAACTTCTCGTAACGCGCGGTCTTGTTCTCCGGAAGGAGCAGGCCGACCTTGATGGCGTCGCCCTTCTTGGTGCTCTCCGACGACGAGGCGGGCTCGTTCTTGTCGCCGGACTCCTTCGCGCTGCCACAGGCGGCGAGCGAAACGGCCATCGCACCGGCGGCAACGGCAACGGCGGCACGACGCATACGCGTGTTCACTTCAGAAACCTCCCTGACGAGGCCGCGTCGTTGCGGCCGAGGTGGCTGGAAGTCAACTCGGCCACACGTGCGACGTCAAGAAGTAAATCCTTAACGAGATGGCAACGGTGCCATCCGTTCTCTAAGTGAAGGCAGGGGTGGCGGAGGACAGGGCTCCGGCCGCGCTCCCGTCCAAAAGGGTGGAATCACCCATCTCGCTGAGGGCCAGGGCGAGGGCGCCGAGCACCTCGGCGCGGCCGCCAAGTGCCCCGGGAAGTACGGAGAGTTGACGCGCGGCGCTGGGGATGGCGTAGCGGCCGACGGACTCCCGGATGGGTCCGAGCACCAGCTCGCCGGCCTCGGCGAGATCACCGCCGAGGACCACGCGGCTGGGGTTGAGCAGGTTGCAGAGGTTGGCGACGCCGCTGCCGATGTGGCGTCCGACGTCGGCGACGACCCGGCGGCAGCCCGGGTCGCCGTCGCGGGCCAGGCGGACGACGCCCTCCATGGTCAGGTCGGTGCCGTGGCTGGGCTGGAGCAGCGGCAGGACGTAGCGGGCGGCGGCGAAGGTCTCCAGGCAGCCCCGGTTGCCGCAGCGGCAGACCGGTCCCGCCTCGTCCAGGGTGATGTGACCGATCTCTCCGGCGGTGCCGCCCGGGCCGCGGTAGATCTTGCCGTTGATCACCAGCCCGGCGCCGACACCGCTGGCGACCTTGATGTACGCCAGGTCCCGCACGCCCCGGCCGCTGCCCCAGACCAGCTCGCCCAGGGCGCCCAGGTTGGCGTCGTTGTCCACGTGCACCGGGACGCCGAGGCGCTCCCTGAGCTCCTCGGCGGGCCGGGTGCCGCCCCAGCCGGGCAGGATGGCGGTCGAGCCCAGTGTCCCGGACTCCACGTCGATCGGGCCGGGTACGCCGAGCCCGATGCCGGCGACCTTGGAGCGGTCGACGCCGGTCGCCTCGATCAGCCGCTCGACCAGCTGCTCCGCCCGGTCGAAGCCCTGGGACGAGGACGCGTCCACGTCGAGCGGCTCGGCCTCCTCGGCCAGGACCTGGTGGGCGAGGTTCCCGACCGCGACGCGCAAATGCGTGTGCCCGAAGTCGACGCCGATGACGATGCCGGCGTCCCCGCTCAGCGAGACGCTGCGGGCCCGCCGGCCGCCGGCGGAGGTGGGCGTGACCTCGACCGTCCCGCTCTCCTTCAGCTCCCGCACGATGTTGGAGACCGTCGCCGCGGACAGGCCCGTCGTCCTCGCGATCTCCGCCTGCGTGAGCGATCCGGCCAGCCGCACGGCCCGGACGACCCTCTCCAGGTTGGCTCGGTGCAGCGACGACTGCGACCCCGGAGTCTCCACGACGACCTCCCGCGCACGGGACCGCTTCGATGAGGCCCCGTCTATGTCCAACTAGTGAACTCTAAGCTGAGCCGTTCGGGTCGCCTCCCGTCAAGAGGTTGAACCGCATCCGGGTGCCCCGCGCACACGCGCGTATGCCGCCCCCGGCCGGGCCGGAAGCGGCATACGCGCAAACTTGCGAACGGTTCCCCAGCGCGCTCGGGGCGCTACGCGGCGCTACTCCGACGCCGCTCCGGCGCGCCCGCCACGGGTGCCCGGCCTACTTCAGGGCGCCCGCCGTGAGCCCCTGGACCACCTGCCGCTGGAAGACGACGTAGGCGGCGAGGACCGGCAGCATCGCCATCACCAGACCCGCGAACAGGCCCGACCAGTCCCCCTTGTACCCCTGGCTGACCGCCAGCTGCACCAGGCCCTGGGTGAGGACGCGCTTGTCCGGGTCGGTGTTGAGCACCGTCGGCAGCATGTACTGGTTCCACTGGCCCAGGAAGTTGAAGATGCCGACGCTGATCAGGCCCGGCTTGGCCATCGGCAGCATGATCTGGAAGAACGTCCGGGTGTGCGAGGCCCCGTCGACGAACGCGGCCTCCGCCACCGAGGTCGGCAGGGTGCGGAAGAACGCGGTCAGGAAGAACACCGTGAAGGGCAGCGAGTAGGCGATGTAGACCAGGATCAGCCCGTGGATGGTGTTCAGCAGCCCCATGTTGTTCACCACGTAGAACAGCGGGACCAGCGCCAGCATGATCGGGAAGCTCATGCCGCCGATGAACAGGTAGTAGACGAACCGGTTGCCGGGGAAGTCGAAGCGGGCCAGCACGTACGCCGCCATCGAGCCGAGCACCAGCGTGCCGACGAGCGAACCCCCCACCACCAGGACCGTGTTGAGGAAGTAGTCGCTCATGTTGGCCTCGGTCCAGGCCCGCGCCCAGTTGTCGAAGTGCAGCGTGTCCGGCAGCGACCAGGGCGAGGAGAAGATGGACCGGTCGTCTTTGAAGGACGTCATCACCGCCCACACCAGCGGCAGGACGACCATGATCGCCCAGATGACCAGGATGCCGTGGGAGAAGACGTTGAGGACGGCGCCCTCCCTCTTCTCCCGTGCGGGGCCGCCGGCCGGGGCGCCGGTCTTGCGGACGGCGGGGCCGGGCTCGCCGGCCGGTACGGGGGCGGGGGTCTGGGTCGTCTTCATGTGATCAGTACTCCAGCCGCTCGCGCCGGCCCAGCCGCATCACCACGGCCGCGAAGGCCAGGGTGACGACGAGCAGGGCGACGCCGATGGTCGTGGCGTAGGCGGCCTGACCGTCCCGGAACGCCTTCTGGTACACGTACAGGACCATGACGGTGGTCGAGTAGTCGGGGCCGCCGGGGCCGGTCGTCATGATCTGCACGACCGCGAACGACTCGGCGCCCAGGGCGAGGATGCCCATGTAGATCCAGCCGGACTGCACGGTGTCCCACAGCAGCGGCAGGGTGACCCGGAAGAACGTCGTGATCCGGTTGGCGCCGTCCAGCAGGGCCGCCTCGTACAGCTCGGCCGGGATGGAGGCCATGCCCGCCGAGAAGAGGACCACGAAGAAGCCGGTGGTGGACCACACCAGGACCGCCATCACGCACCACAGCGCCAGATTCGGGTCGCCCAGCCACAGCGGCTGGACGCCGTCGAGGCCGATCCCGCGCAGCAGGGAGTTGATCGCGCCGCTGTCCGGGTTGTACGCGAACGCGAACAGCAGGGCGACGATCGCGATGGAGAGCACCTGCGGGAAGAAGTAGACGATCTTGTAGAAGGACGAGCCGCGGACCCCGGAGACCACCGGCCCGCCCCGGCGGCGCCGCCCGCCCACGTTGATCATGAAGGCGAAGAACAGTGCCAGCCCGATCGTCACCACCGGCAGCAGCAGCGCGAACAGCAGGCTGTGCTGCAAGGACTTCCAGAAGATGTCGTCGTCCAGCAGCCGTTCGTAGTTGGCGAAGCCCACCATCCCGAACTCGGGGCTCAGCCCCGTCCAGTCCGTGAACGAGTAGTAGATGGACTGGATGAACGGCCAGACGACGAAGAGCGCGTACAGCCCCAGGGGAACCGCCAGGAACCCCACGATGAACCGGTACTTGCCGTGCTGCATTGCTACCGACCCCGTTTCGCGCGCGGGCACCGCCGCCGGGGCCCGCCCGGCGCGCACACGCCGGACAGGCCCCGCCGACGGGTCCTCACTGGTGCTTGTAGTGCTTGATCGAGTCGTCCTTGGCGGCCTCGTCGGCGAAGCCCTGGATCTTCTTGATCGCCTCGGCCGGGGTGAGGCGGCCGGCCATCATCTCGCCCAGACCGGCCACGCCGATCTTCTCCTTCTGGAGCTGCACGTACCAGTCCTGCAGCCGCGGGTTCACCACGTTCTGGCCGGCCTTCTCCAGCGCCGCGACACCGGACTTCAGGCCCGGGGTGAGGGTGATGCCGTCGGTGCCGCCGTTGTAGGCGGTCAGCGACTTGACCTTGCTGGTGAAGTTCTTGGAGGACGCCTCGCTGAGCATGATGCGCAGCTGCTCCATGCCGCCCGCGCCGTTCTTCGCCTTGGCCGGGACGATGAACGGCTCGCCGCCGGAGGCCCAGATGGTGCCGAAGGGCAGCTTGTCGGAGGAGTCCAGGCCGGAGGGGGCGGAGACGGTCACCTCGAAGTCGTCCGGGATGACGTTGGCCGACTCGTTCTCCACCCAGGAGCCGTTGGGGAGGAACAGCGCCTTGCCCTGGGCCCAGGCGGTCTGCGACTGGATGTGGTCCAGGCCCGGGGTGCCCCGCAGGATGTAGCCCTTCCTGTAGAGCTCGTAGTACGCCTCGAAACACGCCTTGACCGCCGGGTGCTTCCAGGCGTTCGGCTCCAGGTTGTCGATGGCGTCGAGCACCTCGGCGCCGCCGACCTTGGCGATCATCGGGTAGAGCGAGAAGGGGATGTAGTACGGGTACTTGCCGGGGTAGGTCCAGCCGGCGATGCCCTTCTTCTTCGCCTTCTCGCACACCGCGAGCATCTGGTCCCAGGTCTCGGGGTACTCCGCGTCGAGCGCGTTCAGCGCCTTCTGCGAGTACCAGACGCCGTACACGGTGTAGGCGTAGTACAGGATCCAGACCTTCTCGCCGTCGAACTGGCCCATCTCCACGATGCCGGGGCGCAGCGTGTCGCGGACCTTCTTGGCCGGGTCGTCGTAGGACGGGGCGTCCAGCAGCGGGGTGAGGTCGGCGAGCTGGTTCTTGCCGACCAGGGTGCCCATGTCCATCTGCTCGGCGCCGGAGTTGTCGATGAGGTCCGGCGGGGTGCCCTGGTTGAAACGGGGCTGGAGGGTGGACTGGATCTTCTGGGTGGCGGAGAACTTCACCGACGCCTCGGGGAAGTTCTTCTCGTAGATCTTCACGGCGTCCTCGGCGTACTCCTTGCCGAAGCCGCCGTCGAACAGCACGAATTCCATCGGGGCGCTCTCGTTGACGCCCAGCGGGTTCTTCGCGGTCTTCTTGCCCGCCTTGGCCTTCTCCCCGTCGCCGCCGCCCCCGCCGCTCGCGCAGGCGGACAGGAAGCTCATCGTCGGTACGGAGATCAGGCCGAGCGCCGCGGAACGCTTGATCAGATCGCGACGGCCGACACCCGCGGTGCTGCCGGTGCCGTTGTTCTCGGCGGAAGTGGATCCCATGCTCAAGTCCTCGCCTTCTCCAGGACTCAGGCGGTGAACCGGATCCTCCCCGGCACCGCGATCGGGTCACGCTGGGTCGTGCAGGAAGTGCGGGTGGTACGGGATGGTGCGAGGTGGTGCGCAGTGGTGCGAAGGGTGCCGTTCGGGTGTGGTGACGGATTCCCGGATGGCCGACAGGTATAGTCCACTTTCGGTCGGCTAAGCAAGATCGAACGCACGGTCCGCCACGGGTCTTTTCCGAGTTGAGACCTCACGGACACCTGAGCGGCCTGCGTGTTCCGCGCCGGGGAAACCGGCGGCCTCGTACCCGTACGCCACACCCAACACCTTGACACCTCATACCACTTGACGCCCTACTGATGCGTGCGCCCCGAATTTGACAACGTTGTCCCATTCCCGGACGGGCGCAGGGAGGGTGCTGGCGTATGCGGCACGGAACGCGGCATGGAGCGCTGTACGGAACGCGGCGTGGAGCGCTGCGCGGAACGCGGCGCAGACGGGGCCCGGCGGTCGTGGTGGCGACCGCCTTCGCGTTGGCGGTGAGTTCGCAGGGGGCGGCGGTCGCCCTGCCCGGCGGTCCCGCCCTGCCCGGCGCTCCCGCCCGGGCCGGCGGGGAGTTCGCGTCGTCGTTCGAGGCGGAGGACCCGGCTCCGGACTGGCTGAACACCGTCGACACCGCCCCCGGCGGCGGCAGGCGGGCCTCGGGCGTGGACGGCGGGTACGGCACCGGCATCCCGGGCGACGTCACCGACCGCGTCACCGAGGTGCGGGCCAGTGGCGAGAACGCCGGTGCGGGAGAGGTGAAGGAGAACCTGGCCGACGGCGAGCCGGGCACCAAGTGGCTCACCTTCGCCGCCACCGGCTGGGTGGAGTTCGGCCTGGACGCCCCGGTGAAGGTGGCCCGGTACGCGCTGACGTCGGCCAACGACCACGGCGAACGCGACCCGGCGGAGTGGACGCTGAAGGGCTCGGCGGACGGTACCGCGTGGCAGACCCTGGACACCCGCTCCGGGGAGTCCTTCACCCGGCGGTTCCAGACGAAGACGTACGACCTCGCCGCGCCCGCCGAATTCCGGTACTTCCGGCTGGAGTTCACGAAGACCAACGGCGGCGGGATCCTCCAGCTCGCCGACGTGCGGCTGTCCACCGGGGGCGGGGAGGGCCCGGTTCCGCCGGACATGCTGTCCCTGGTCGACCGGGGGCCGAGCGGCTCGCCGACGGCGAAGGCGGGCGCCGGCTTCACCGGCAAGCGGGCCCTGCGGTACGCCGGGCGGCACACCGCCGACGGGCGGGCGTACTCGTACAACAAGGTCTTCGACGTCGATGTGAAGGTCGGCCGGAACACGCAGCTGTCGTACCGGGTCTTCCCGTCGATGGCCGACGGCGACCTGGACTACGACGCGACGAACGTCTCCGTCGACCTGGCCTTCACCGACGGCACGTACCTGAGCGAGCTGGGCGCCACCGACCAGCACGGGTTCCCGCTGACGCCACGGGGGCAGGGCGCGGCGAAGATCCTGTACGTCAACCAGTGGAACGACGTCGTCTCGCGGATCGGGGCGGTCGCGGCGGGCAGGACCGTCGACCGGATCCTGGTGGCGTACGACTCCCCCAAGGGCCCGGCGAAGTTCCGGGGCTGGCTGGACGACGTGGCGATCCGGTCCGTCGCCCCCGAGCCGCCCCGGGCCCACCTGTCGGACTACGCGCTGACCACCCGCGGCACCAACTCCAGCGGCGCCTTCTCGCGCGGCAACACCTTCCCCGCGACCGCCGTGCCGCACGGCTTCACCTTCTGGACGCCGGTGACCAACGCCGGTTCGCTGAGCTGGCTGTACGACTACGCGCGCGGCAACAACGCGGACAACCTGCCGACGATCCAGGCGTTCGCCGCGAGCCACGAGCCGAGCCCGTGGATGGGCGACCGGCAGACGTTCCAGGTGATGCCGTCGGCCGCGTCCGGCGCCCCGGACACCGGCCGTGAGGCCCGCGAGCTGGCGTTCCGGCACGAGAACGAGACCGCGCGGCCGTACTACTACGGGGTGCGGTTCGACAACGGCCTCAAGGCCGAGATGGCGCCGGCGGACCACTCGGCGGTCATGCGCTTCACCTACCCCGGCGACGACGCGAGCGTGGTCTTCGACAACGTCACCGACCAGGCGGGCCTGACCCTGGACCGGGACAGCGGCACCGTCACCGGCTACTCGGACGTGAAGTCCGGGCTGTCCACGGGGGCGACGCGGATGTTCGTGTACGGCGAGTTCGACAAGGAGGTCACCGGCGGCGCATCCAGCGGCGTCCAGGGCCATCTGCGGTTCGACGCGGGCGAGGACCGCACGGTCACGCTGCGCCTGGCGACATCGCTGATCAGCGTGGACCAGGCCGAGGACAACCTGCGCCAGGAGATCCCCGAGGGCCGGGACTTCGAGGCGGTGAAGAAGGCCGCCCAGCGGCAGTGGGACCGCGTCCTCGGCAAGGTCGAGGTCGAGGGCGCCACCCCGGACCAGCTGACCACCCTGTACTCCGGCCTGTACCGGCTGTACCTGTACCCGAACTCCGGCCACGAGAAGGTCGGCGGCACGTACAAGTACGCCTCTCCCTTCTCGAAGACGACCCGGCCCGACACCCCGACGCACACCGGCGCGAAGATCGTGGACGGCAAGGTGTACGTCAACAACGGCTTCTGGGACACCTACCGGACGACCTGGCCGGCGTACTCCTTCCTCACCCCGTCCAAGGCCGGCGAGCTGGTCGACGGGTTCGTGCAGCACTACAAGGACGGCGGCTGGACCTCGCGCTGGTCCTCCCCCGGCTACGCGGACCTGATGACCGGCACCTCCTCCGACGTGGCGTTCGCGGACGCGTACGTCAAGGGCGTCCGCTTCGACGCGAAGGCGGCGTACGAGGCGGCCGTGAAGAACGCCACCGTCGTGCCGCCGTCCCCGGGCGTGGGCCGCAAGGGCATGGCGACCTCCCCGTTCCTCGGCTACACGAGCACCGAGACCCACGAGGGCCTGTCGTGGGCGCTGGAGGGCTGCCTCAACGACTACGGCATCGCGAAGATGGGCGAGGCGCTGTACCGGAAGACCGGCGAGAAGCGCTACAAGGAGGAGTCGGCGTACTTCCTGGACCGCGCCCGGGACTACGTCAACCTCTTCGACGCGAAGGCCGGTTTCTTCCAGGGCAGGGACGCGCAGGGCGGCTGGCGCGTGGCGCCGGAGAAGTACGACCCGCGCGTGTGGGGCCACGACTACACGGAGACCAACGGCTGGGGGTACGCCTTCACCGCCCCGCAGGACAGCCGGGGCCTGGCCAACCTCTACGGCGGCCGCAAGGGCCTCGCCGACAAGCTGGACGAGTACCTCGCCACGCCCGAGACGGCCTCCCCCGAGTTCACCGGCTCCTACGGCGGCGTCATCCACGAGATGACCGAGGCGCGGGACGTGCGGATGGGCATGTACGGGCACTCCAACCAGGTCGCCCACCACGCCCTGTACATGTACGACGCGGCCGGGCAGCCGTGGAAGACCCAGCGGTACGTCCGCGAGGTGCTCGCCCGCCTCTACACCGGCAGCGGGATCGGGCAGGGCTACCACGGCGACGAGGACAACGGCGAGCAGTCGGCCTGGTACCTCTTCTCCGCGCTGGGCTTCTACCCGCTGGTCATGGGCAGCGGCGAGTACGCCGTCGGCTCCCCGCTGTTCACCAAGGCGACCGTCCACCTGGAGAACGGCCGCGAGCTGGTGGTGAAGGCCCCGGAGAACAGCCGGGAGAACGTCTACGTGCAGGGCCTGAAGGTCAACGGCAGGAAGTGGACGTCGACGTCCCTGCCCCACGCGCTCGTCGCCCGGGGCGGAGTGCTGGAGTTCGACATGGGGCCGCGGCCCTCCTCGTGGGGCACCGGCGAGAACGCGGCGCCGGTGTCCATCACGCGGGACGACGAGGTGCCGGCACCGCGCGAGGACGCCGTCGAGGGTGACGGCGCCCTGTTCGACGACACGTCGGCGACGGAGGCGGCCGTCACCTCCGTGGACCTGCCGGTGAGCGACGAGGGCGTCAAGGCGGTCCAGTACACCCTGACGTCGCCGGCGGACCGGACGAGGGCCCCGGCCGGCTGGAGGCTCCAGGGCTCCTCGGACGGCACCACGTGGCACACCCTGGACGAGCGCTCCGGCGAGTCCTTCGCCTGGGACCGGCAGACCCGCGTCTTCTCCGTGAAGTCGCCGGGGACCCACGCCCGGTACCGCCTGGTCCTCGACGGCCCGCACACGCTGGCGGAGGTGGAACTGCTGGCGTGAGCGGGCGCCGGGGGCGGCGGGTCCGGGCCCGGCCTTGCCCGGACCCGGACCCGGCCTTGGACCCGCCGTTCAAGGCCCGTCGGGCCACGCCCCTTTGGGACATCCCTTTGGGACATCCCTTTGGGACGTCCCTTTGGGACATCGGACGACAGGGGAGGCACACAAAAGGTTGCAGGGCCCGTCGCTCTGGTGGCGACCGGCACGAGCGCGGTCGCCGCCGACGACCCCGGGCGCTCACCGACGGCCGTCGCCGTCCCCGCGAAGCCGTCCGGCACCTCGAAGTTCAGCGCCACCACCGAGGCCGACGACACCGCCCCGGTGAACGCGCTGCACGGCGTGGACAAGAACGGTGACATGGGGGCCTGCCCGCCCGACGGCAGCGGCCCGGACGTCCGTCCGAACGTCGGCTACGGCTGGGAGACCTCCCGCTTCCTCACCCAGGTCGACCATGACGACGACGGCTCCTCGGACGGCCTGTGGGACGTCACCGACGGCAACCTGTACCACTGGCCGTGGGGCGAGGACGGCACGGTCGTCGGCAAGGGCTGGAACACCTGCCGCCTGATGTTCCGATCCCCGCCTTCCCGAAGGCGACGTGTCGGGCCGCTCCCCACTGGGGGCGGCCCGTTCCGCTGCTCTGGGGGATGCCCTGAGGGGATGCCCTGGGGGATGCCCTGAGGGGATGCCCTGAGGGGATGTCCTGGGGAATGCACTGGGGGAGAAACGCGCGAGGGCCGCACCCCCGTCGCCGGGGATGCGGCCCTGGACGGCTCCGGGCCGTCCTGCCGTACCGCTCGCCTGCGGATGACGCGCGGCTTACTTGCGGATCAGGCTGCGCAGCACGTACTGCATGATGCCGCCGTTGCGGTAGTAGTCCGCCTCGCCGGGGGTGTCGATGCGGACGACCGCGTCGAACTCGACGCCGGTGTCGGTGGTGACCTTCACCGTGCGCGGCGTGGTGCCGTTGTTCAGCTCGGTCACGCCGGAGATGGAGAAGGTCTCCTCGCCGGTCAGGCCGAGGGACTGAGCCGACTGGCCCTCCGGGAACTGCAGCGGCAGGACGCCCATGCCGATGAGGTTGGAGCGGTGGATGCGCTCGTAGGACTCGGCGATGACGGCCTTGACGCCGAGGAGCGCGGTGCCCTTGGCCGCCCAGTCGCGGGACGAGCCGGAGCCGTACTCCTTGCCGGCCAGGACGACCAGCGGGATGCCGGCGGCCTGGTAGTTCTGCGAGGCGTCGTAGATGAAGGAGACCGGGCCGCCCTCCTGCGTGAAGTCACGCGTGTAGCCGCCCTCGGTGCCCGGCGCGATCTGGTTGCGCAGGCGGATGTTGGCGAACGTACCGCGGATCATGACCTCGTGGTTGCCCCGGCGGGAGCCGTAGGAGTTGAAGTCACGACGCTCCACACCGTGCTCGGTGAGGTACTTGCCCGCCGGGGTGTCGGCCTTGATGGCACCGGCCGGGGAGATGTGGTCGGTGGTGACCGAGTCGCCGAGCTTGGCGAGCACGCGGGCGCCGGAGATGTCCTCGACCGGGGCCGGGTCCATCTGCATGCCCTCGAAGTACGGGGGCTTGCGGACGTAGGTCGACTCCGGGTCCCACTCGAAGGTGTCGCCGGTCGGGATCGGCAGCGACTGCCACTGGGCGTCGCCGGCGAAGACGTCCTGGTAGGACTTGGCGAACATGTCCTCGCCGATGGCGTTGGCGACGACGTCGTTGACCTCGGCCTCGGAGGGCCAGATGTCCTTCAGGTAGACCGGGTTGCCGTCCTGGTCGGTGCCCAGGGCGTCCTTGGTGATGTCCACCTTCATGGAGCCGGCGATCGCGTAGGCGACGACCAGCGGCGGGGACGCCAGGTAGTTCATCTTGACGTCGGGGTTGATGCGGCCCTCGAAGTTCCGGTTGCCGGAGAGGACCGAGGTGACGGCGAGGTCGTGGTCGTTGACGGCCTTGGAGACCTCCTCCGGCAGCGGGCCGGAGTTGCCGATGCAGGTGGTGCAGCCGTAGCCGACGAGGTTGAAGCCGACCTTGTCCAGGTACGGGGTCAGGCCCGCCTTCTCGAAGTAGTCGGTGACGACCTTGGAGCCCGGGGCGAGGGTGGTCTTGACCCACGGCTTGCGGGTCAGGCCCTTCTCGACCGCCTTCTTGGCCACCAGGGCGGCGGCGACCATGACGTACGGGTTGGAGGTGTTGGTGCAGGAGGTGATGGCCGCGACCGTCACCGCGCCGTGGTCGATCTCGTAGGACGTGCCGTCGGGGGCGGTCACGGTGACCGGGTTCGACGGGACGGCGGCACCGGTGCCCTCGGCGTGCTGCGGGGCGCCCGCGCCGTTCTCCTGGTGGCCGTAGGCCGGGGCGTCGGAGGCCGGGAAGGACTCGTCGCTCGCCTCGTCCACCGGGGAGGCGGCGGTGCCGGCCTGCGCGGTCGGGACCTCGACGTAGTTGAGGACGTCCTTGGCGAACTGCTGGGCGGCCTCGGCGAGGACGATGCGGTCCTGCGGGCGCTTCGGGCCGGCGATGGAGGGCACGACCGTGGACAGGTCGAGCTCCAGCTTCTCGGAGAAGTCCGGCTCGGCGGCCGGGTCCAGCCACAGGCCCTGCTCCTTGGCGTACGCCTCGACGAGGGCGACCTGCTGCTCGGAGCGGCCGGTCAGGCGCAGGTAGCTCAGCGTCTCGTCGTCGATCGGGAAGATCGCGGCGGTGGAGCCGAACTCCGGCGACATGTTGCCGATGGTGGCGCGGTTGGCGAGGCTGGTGGCCGCCACGCCCTCGCCGTAGAACTCGACGAACTTGCCGACGACGCCGTGCTTGCGCAGCATCTCGGTGATCGTGAGGACCAGGTCGGTGGCGGTGGTGCCGGGCTGGAGCTCACCGGTGAGCTTGAAGCCGACGACGCGCGGGATGAGCATGGAGACCGGCTGGCCGAGCATCGCGGCCTCGGCCTCGATGCCGCCGACGCCCCAGCCCAGCACACCGAGGCCGTTGACCATGGTGGTGTGCGAGTCGGTGCCGACCAGGGTGTCGGGGTACGCCTTGCCGTCGCGGACCATGACGACGCGGGCCAGGTGCTCGATGTTCACCTGGTGGACGATGCCGGTGCCCGGCGGGACGACCTTGAACTCGTCGAAGGCGGTCTGGCCCCAGCGCAGGAACTGGTAGCGCTCCTTGTTGCGGCCGTACTCCAGGTCGACGTTCACCTTGAAGGCGTCGTTGGTGCCGAACTTGTCGGCGATGACGGAGTGGTCGATGACCAGCTCGGCCGGGGCCAGCGGGTTGATCTTGGCCGGGTCTCCGCCGAGCTCCTTCACGGCCTCGCGCATGGTGGCGAGGTCCACGACGCAGGGCACACCGGTGAAGTCCTGCATGATCACGCGGGCCGGCGTGAACTGGATCTCCTGCGACGGCTGGGCCTGCGAGTCCCAGGAGCCGAGGGCACGGATGTGGTCGGCGGTGATGTTGGCGCCGTCCTCGGTGCGGAGCAGGTTCTCCAGCAGGACCTTGAGGCTGTAGGGCAGCCGGGCCGAGCCCTCCACCTTGTCCAGCCGGAAGATCTCGTACGACTCGTCGCCCACCTGCAGCGTGCTGCGGGCGTCGAAGCTGTTCGCCGACACGACAGTCTCCTTCATTTATGTACGCGTACCACCGCATCCTGCCGCCACGCGGCCCTGGCCGATCCGCTAAGGTAAGGCTTAGTTAGGTAACCCTTACCGGGGTGGCGGCTGCGGTGCGCCTCGGCAGATATCTCGATGTCGAGATAACTCTAGTACATGGGGGCGCGGCGGTCATGCCGGGGCGCGATGCGCCCTGCGCCCGCGGGGGCACACACCGGACCGAGCGCCACCTTCCACCCACCCGGCCCCCAGCTCCGCCGCCCCCTCCGGACCCCGCCGGACACCCGGCACTCCCCTGAACACCTGACACCCCCGCGTCCCGCACCCGACGCCTTGCACCCCGCCGGATACGCCGAGATCCGCAAGGGCTACGCCGGCAAGCGCCCCCGCACCCGGCTCAGGCTCAGCCCCCAGGGCCGCCGGGCCTTCGACGCGCACGTCGCCGGCCTCCAGCGGATCGTCGGCCGCTCCCTCGCCGGCACTCCCCCGCCGGAAGGCCGCCGAAGCCCGCCCCCCATGCCGGGCGGCACGGAACGAAGCGGAAGGAAGCGGGAAGGTGCGCCATCAGCGCGCGCAGCCGGGGTAACCGAAGAGGACCGGATCCTGCCCGGCCTCCCCGGAAGGAGACATGATGCCCCTCACGTTCCGCAAGAGTTTCCGCATCCTGCCCGGAGTGCGCCTGAACCTCAACAAAGGCTCCTGGTCCCTCACCATCGGCGACGGCCGAGGCCCCCGGTACACCCACAGCAGCACCGGACGTCGTACGACATCGATGGATTTGCCCGGACCTTTCGGGTGGCGTCACACCCGCACGACCAGGCGCCGCTGACGCGACGTCACCCGAACAGACCCCCCGAGAGGCGCCATCTCATATCTGAGATAGCCTCAACCTCATGGCAGACGACTACCTCGTACGCATCGGCAAGCTCATCCGTGACGCCCGGCAGCACCGTGGCTGGACGCAGGCACAGCTCGCCGAGGCGCTCGGCACCAGCCAGAGCGCGGTGAACCGCATCGAGCGCGGCAACCAGAACATCAGCCTTGAGATGATCGCCCGCATCGGTGAAGCGCTGGACAGCGAAATCGTCTCCCTGGGCTACGCGGGCCCCATGCATCTGCGGGTGGTGGGCGGCCGCCGTCTGTCCGGCGCCATCGACGTGAAGACGAGCAAGAACGCGTGTGTGGCCCTGCTGTGCGCCTCGCTGCTCAACAAGGGGCGCACGGTACTGCGCCGGGTCGCCCGCATCGAGGAGGTCTACCGCCTCCTGGAGGTGCTGAACTCCATCGGCGTGCGCACCCGCTGGATCAACGGCGGCGTCGACCTGGAGATCGTGCCGCCCAGCGAGCTGGACATGGCGGCCATCGACGCCGACGCGGCGGTGCGCACCCGCTCCATCATCATGTTCTTCGGCCCGCTGCTGCACCGCATGGACCGCTTCAAGCTGCCCTACGCCGGCGGCTGCGACCTGGGCACCCGGACCATCGAACCGCACATGATCGCGCTGCGCCGCTTCGGCCTGGACATCGCGGCGACCGAAGGCCAGTACCACGCGGTCGTCGACCGCTCGGTCAGCCCCGACCGCCCGATCGTGCTGACCGAGCGCGGGGACACGGTCACCGAGAACGCGCTGCTGGCCGCCGCCCGCCACGACGGCGTCACCGTCATCCGCAACGCCTCCTCCAACTACATGGTCCAGGACCTGTGCTTCTTCCTGGAGGCGCTCGGCGTCGAGGTCGAGGGCATCGGCACCACCACCCTCACCGTGCACGGCGTGCCGGACATCGACGTCGACGTGGACTACTCCCCCTCCGAGGACCCGGTCGAGGCGATGAGCCTGCTGGCCGCCGCCGTCGTGACCGAGTCGGAGCTGACGGTGCGCCGGGTGCCGATCGAGTTCCTGGAGATCGAGCTGGCGGTCCTGGAGGAGATGGGCCTCGACCACGACCGCACCCCGGAGTACGTCGCCGACAACGGCCGTACCCGGCTGGTGGACCTCACCGTCCGGCCCTCCAAGCTGGAGGCGCCGATCGACAAGATCCACCCGATGCCGTTCCCGGGCCTGAACATCGACAACGTCCCCTTCTTCGCGGCGATCGCGGCGGTCGCCCAGGGCAAGACCCTCATCCACGACTGGGTCTACGACAACCGGGCCATCTACCTGACCGACCTCAACCGCCTCGGCGGCCGGCTCCAGCTCCTCGACCCGCACCGCGTCCTGGTCGAGGGCCCGACCCGCTGGCGCGCCGCCGAGATGATGTGCCCGCCCGCCCTGCGCCCCGCCGTGGTCGTCCTGCTGGCGATGATGGCGGCGGAGGGGACCTCCGTCCTGCGCAACGTGTACGTCATCAACCGCGGTTACGAGGACCTGGCCGAGCGGCTGAACTCGATCGGGGCGCAGATCGAGACGTTCCGGGACATTTGATACACGGATGCCGCCGCACCCCTTCTGACCTGCTACTCAGCGGTTCAGGGAGGGGTGCGGCGGCATCTCTGGGACTGTGGGCCCGCGGCGGGCAACGGGCCACGCTCCGCGGCCTCTGCCGACCGGCCGCGGCTACGCGAAGATCGCGTCGATGGCGGCGCTGCCCCGTGCGCCGGCGCGGGGCAGGAAGTGGGAGTACTTCCGCAGCGTGAACCCGCGACCGGAGTGCCTCGGCCAACGCGCCAGGGAGATGATCGATTCGCCAGCCTCCGGTTTCCCGGAGACGAAGAAGTGGCACAGAGCGTGGAAACCGTGCTCGCGGGACGGCTCCGGCACACGGGCGCCGTCGGTGTTGCCCTCCTCCAGAGGAGCGATCACACCCGCCGTGGCCAGGTCCCTGCCGTCGGACTCCCGTCGTCGCCCGGAGGGCGGCCCCACGGCGTCAGGTATGAAATCTCCATCTCCCCCGCCCATCGGCTCATCTGTGACGTCGACCTACTGGACAGGCCCAATGACCAACCCACCCGTCTCGCGCCGCCGTTAGATGCGTCACACACGCGACTCGAAATCCGGTAAAGCCTGAGTCAATGAAAAAAGGGATGATTGATTTCTTCTTCAAGAAATCCGAAAACCGGATGCCGAGGGTCGACCTTCATCAGATTGCATCGCTCGGATATGTCACGGATCGCAGCGATGTCTGAA
Organism: Streptomyces sp. NPDC006134; assembly: GCF_040628835.1. Taxonomy (NCBI): domain Bacteria; kingdom Bacillati; phylum Actinomycetota; class Actinomycetes; order Kitasatosporales; family Streptomycetaceae; genus Streptomyces; species Streptomyces sp. NPDC006134. The sequence goes on from NZ_JBEXTV010000028.1 coordinate 43,838, forward strand.
AATTCGATCTGCGGATCCACGCCCTGGGCGAGCAGATTCATGGCAAGGGTGATCAGATCGACGTTACCGGTGCGCTCGCCCTGCCCGAACAGGCAGCCCTCCACCCGGTCGGCGCCGGCCATCACGGCCATCTCCGCCGCCGCCACGGCCGTCCCGCGGTCGTTGTGCGGATGTGCGGACAGGCAGACGAAGTCGCGGCGGGACAGGTGACGGGACATCCACTCGAAGCGGTCCGCCTGTGCCGAGGGGGACGAACGCTCCACGGTGGCCGGCAGGTTGAGGATGATCTCCCGGTCCGCGTCCGGCTGTCACACGTCCATGACCGCTTCGCAGACCTCGAGGGCGAAGTCCGGCTCGGTGTCCGTGAACATCTCGGGGCTGTACTGGAAGCCGAACTCCATGTCGTTGTTTAGCAGCTTTTCCGCCTGCTCCACGACCGCGCGCGTACCGTCCACGGCGATCCGGCGGACGTCCTCACGGCCGGAGCGGAAGACCACCTCACGAAAGCGCGGGGCGGTCGCGTTGTAGAGGTGGACGGTGGCGCGGGGCGCGCCCCGCAGCGATTCCACCGTACGCTCGATCAGTTCTTCACGTGCCGAGGTGAGGACGGATATCGTCACGTCCTCGGGAACCGCCTCGCCCTCGATGAGGGAGCGCACGAACGCGAAGTCCGTGTCCCCGGACGACGGGAAGCCGGCCTCGATCTCCTTGTAGCCCATGCGCACCAGCAGATCGAACATCTCCCGCTTGCGGTCGGGGCTCATCGGGTCGATCAGCGCCTGGTTGCCGTCGCGCAGGTCCGTCGACAGCCACCGCGGCGCCGCGGTGATCCGGTTGCCCGGCCAGCGGCGGTCCGGCAGGGTCACCTGGTCGTACGGGCGGTAGCGGTGAAAGGGCATCGGCACGGGTCAGCTCCGCTCTGTGCCGGGTGCGGCGGCCAGCACGGCCCAGGTGCGGTGCGGCACCCGCAGCGGGTCGTCGGGGAAGTGGTCGCGCAGGATGCGCGCCAGCTCCGCGTCGAACGCGGCCACCCCCTCCGGCGGCAGGCTGGCCCCCACCCCGGCACTGGCCCGCATGCGGCCCCGCCACGCCTCCTGCGTGTAGACCACCTCCACGTCGAAGGAGAGGGTCTCGATGCCGGTGAATCCGCCCGTGGCCAGATCGGTCAGCCAGCGGGGATACAGCCCCGTGCTGCCGTACAGGGTCCAGTCCGGGTTGAGCGACCTGATGAGCCGCTCCGTCGCCTCCACCACGTTGCCCGGCAGCGGCAGCATGTCGAAGTGCGCGATGACGGCGTGGCCGCCCGGGCGCAGCAGCCGCGCGATCTCGCGGACCGCGCGGGGGGCGTCGAACCAGTGCCAGCACTGTCCGGCCGTGACCACGTCGTAGGAGGCGCCGGGCAGCCCGGTGTCCTCGGCCGCCGCCCTCCGGTAGTCGATGCGGACCCCCTCCCGGACGTCCAGCTCCGCGGCCTGCGCGAGCAGCTCTCCGGCCCGGTCGACTCCGGTGACACCGGCGCCCGCCCGCGCGAACAGGCGTGCCAGGGAACCGGTTCCGGTTCCCAGGTCGAGGACACGCTGGCCGGGCAGGCCGATGCCGTGGCCCTGCAGCCGTCGCACCAGCTCGGCGGGGAAGCCGGCCCGGTGCCTGGCGTAGTCGGCGGCCGTCAGCCCGAACTCGGGCCGCAGGTCTGGTCCCGGTGTGGGATGCGTCTGGTTGAACCTGGCTGTCACCTGGGTCCGAGTCCTTCCGTCGTCGCCGGCCCGGTCCATGGCCGGATCGCGTCACAGGTAGGCGCGGGCATGGCCCAGCGCCAGCTCCGCCAGTTCTCCGTCGGCCACCAGAGGGGCCGGCCCGGGACGTGGGCGGCGCCGGGTCACGGCACAGCACCACTGGATCAGCGGGCCCCGGATCACGTCCGTGCTGTCCTCGGGACCGAAGCGGTAACGGGTGCCGTCGGCACCCGTCAGTTCCAGGCGCAGGGTCCTCTCCCGGGGCCAGCGCTGCCGGGCGCGGCCGAGCCCGAAGCGGAGCGTGTCGAATCCGAGCCCTGCCACGTGCCGCAGGCGGGGTGTCTCCGTCAGGGCGAGGCCGAGGGCATCCGCCACGTCGAGGCCGTGCGCCCAGTGCTCCATGAGGCGCGCGGCCGCGAAGTGCCTGCCCTTCATACCGAGCCCCCACGCGACCCGCTCGTCAGGGCTGCGGGCGGCCAGGAGTTCGGCGGTGCGGTGGGCGTTCTGCGCCCACAGGGAGATGAGGCGCATCGGCGGCATCCCGAGGGTGCGCCGGCACCCGTCCGCCGTGAAATCCTCCGGCGTGCCGAATCCTTCGAGCGCCAGCGCGAACGCCCTCGGCCCGCCGTTCAGGGTGTCCGCCGCCACCTCCTCGGTGTCCGCGAGGTGCGCCACCTGGTCGCGGATCGTCCAGCCCGCCGCGGCCGAGGGCCGCTCCCAGTCGGCGTCGCGCACACAGGACAGGAGAGCGGCGAACGCCTGGTGCTCGGCCCGCAGGTCGAGCACCTCACCCGTCCAGACCGGCCGCCGGGCCGCGGGCTCGGCGGCCCCTACCTGTTCCATTGGCTGTCACTCCACTTCGAGACCGCGGAGGCGTCCGGTGCGCTGTCGGTGCGTACGCTCTCAGCGCCCGAGCAGCGTTCCTCCGTTGACGTTCAGGAACTCACCCGTGATGTAGCCCGCATCCGGTCCGGCCAGGAAGGCGACGGCCGCGGCCACGTCCTCCGGCTCGCCCACCCTGCCGACCAGCGTCTGCGAGCGCCTGCGGGCGAGTTCCTCCTCTGTCGCGGGTCCGCCGAAGAACTCGGTTCCCGCGACGTATCCGGGGACGACCACGTTGGCGGTGGCTCCCCGGCCTCCCAGCTGCTGCGCCAGCGTGTGGTTCCACGCCTGCAGCGCCGCCTTCATCGCTCCGTAGGCCCCGTTGCCGCGCAGCGCGGCGACGGATCCGATGGTGATCACACGGCCGCCTGGCGAGGCGAGCCGGGGCAGCAGCGCCTCGGTGAGCAGGACCGCGGGCAGGACGTTGTTGTCGAAGTCCCGCCGCCACCGCTCGGCGACCTCCTTCAGGCCGCCCCCGGCCGCCGGGGTACCGCGCCCGCCGGCGTTGTTCACCAGCACGTCGACGTCGTCCGGTAGTTCGGACAGTGCGGCCTCGACGTCCGCCGGGTCGGACAGGTCGACGGCCACCGTGCGCACCGGATGCGTGCCCCGGATCTCCGCGGCGGCCGCGCTCAGTGCCTCCGGCCGCCGCCCCAGGATGGTCACGTGGCCGCCCTGCCGGGCGAACCGGGCGGCGATGGCCCGGCCGATGCCGGTGCCGCCGCCGCTGACCACTACCGACCGGTCCCTGTCGTTCATCAGTTCCTCCGGGTCGTCGCCGATCACGTCACCGTCACCCTGCCATGCGTGCCGTCCACCTCGGCGACGGCATCCGGTCCGAGCCCGTCCAGGGTTTCGGGACCCACGCCCGTGACACAGGGCAGGCCCAGCTCTCGTGCCACGATGGCCGCGTGGCACAGCATGCCGCCCACGGCGGTCACCAGTGCCGCCGCCTCGGCCATCAGGGGCACCCACTCGGGTCCGGTCTCCTCGGTGACGAGCACCGATCCCGGCCGCCAGCCGGGATCGTCGACGTCCGTCATCCGCACGACCGGGCCGGTCGCCGTTCCGGGCGACGCGGCCACACCTGCCAGGACGAGGCCCTCGGGGGCGTCGTCGGGGGCGGACTCCCCGGCGCGGGTGAGGTCCCGGGTCACCGGACGGCACTGCAGCCATACGAGCCCGGAGCCCAGCACCGCGAACTCCAGGTCCGCCGCCTGCCCCAGTGACCGCTGGACGGCAAGGCAGGCGCCGCCGACCGCGTGGCCGTCCACAGCCAGGACCGCCGGGACGCCGGCCTCGGCGGGCCACTCCTCGGCGTGCGGGGTGACCCGCCCCGAGACGAGTCGCTCGCCATTGCCCTCGGTCCACTCCAGACGCCCGCCGGCGGGGCTGCGGCCCAGCCAGACACCGGACGCCGTGGGCGGCTCGTACGGCTGGAGCACAACGCCCATGCCGATCGGCGCGGCCGACGCGCCCAGGCGATCGCGGTACGCCGTGACGCCCGGCTCGTCGGCGGAGGCCCGCACCCGGTCCACGGCGAGTGCCAACTCGCCGGATGCGACATCGAGTTCGCTGCGGAAGAGACCGGCATGGGAGTGGTCGGCGCCGGGTCCCCGTTGACCGCCTGCGCGATGATCACGACCATCTGTCCCGCGCGGATCGTCCGGTCGCCCAGGGGCACGTCTTCGAGTGCGATGCGGGCGGTGGTGCGCAGCGGACCCTCGTAGCGCAGGATCTCCTCGACGACCTGCGGGGCCAGCGTGAGGTCGGCGCGCAGTCGGGCGAGAGCGTCGGGGTGGCGCAGGAGGGTGAGTACGCCGTTGCCGATGAGGTTCATCGTGGTCTCGTGACCGGCCCAGACCAACAGGGTCACGTTGGAGAGGAGTTCGTGCTCGGTGATGCCCTCCTGCTCGTCGTGCAGCTTGACGAGCTGGGTCAGGATGTCGTCCTGCGGCTCCGCGCGGCGCTTGTCGACGAGTACGCTCAGGCAGTCCCGGAACGCGAGGACCGCCGCGCGGCTGCGGTCGAGGGACTCCTCGCCCAGGTCGACGTCGAAGACCCGCGCGAGGTCGGTGGACCACTCCTTGAAGCGCCCCCGGTCGTCGGCCGGGACACCGAGGATCTCGCAGATGACGATCACGGGCAGGGTGTAGGCCAGGTCGGCGATGACGTCGAACTCCGGCTTGCCGGCGAGCTGGTCGAGGAGTTCGTCGACGAGGGACTCGATCCGCGGGCGCAGCCGCTCGACCATCCTGGGCAGGAAGGTACGGCCGAACGCCTTGCGCACCCGGGTGTGATCCGGCGGGTCAAGCTGCGACATCCAGCTGCGCAGCACCCGCACCGTCTCGCTCTCCGCCCCGCCGCGGGCGTCACCGACCTGGTCCCAGTAGTCGGACTTGCCGAACCGGGGGTCGCGCAGGACGCGGTCGGCGTCCTCGTACCGCGTCACCAGCCAGTAGCCGCCGGGAGGGAACGCGTCGCTCCAGCGGACGGGCTCCTCCTCGCGCATGCGGTGCAGCAGCGGACGGGGATCGTCCAGGAACGCGGGGGTGAACAGGTTGCGTTCCAGCGGCTGCAGAAGCTCCTGCTCTGTGCCGCCGGCAGGGCGGGCATGGGGCATGACGACACCTTTCGGGTACGGCGGGCGCGGTCGCCGGACGGTGAGCGGGCACGCCGGGACGGCGGCACGGCACAGCCCGCGACGGTGCAGGGAGGGGCGGGCGGCAGGCGTACGGAGACGGGCGGGCCCGTGGGAAGGGTCTGTGAAAGGTCAGGGACGAGGGACGGAGCGGATGCGGCCGGGGATCAGGCGTGCCGGAAGCGGTCCCAGCGCATTGCGGCCACTCCCACTCCGAAGAGCACTGCGCAGAACAGGAGGACCATGAGGCCTTCGAAGGCCATGTCCGCCGCTGCGGCACCACGCGAGGTGGCGCCCTTGAACAACTCGACCAGCCAGTACTGCGGAGTGAGCGGGGCCACTGCGCGGACCCAGGACGGCATGATGGCAAGGGGTACGAGGCTGCCGCCGAGTGTGCCGCCCACCAGGACCAACAGGTTGTTGAGCTGGGGCACTTGGGCGTCGTTGCGGCTGACGGCCGCGAGCATCGCCCCGACCCCGGCCACGCACAGCCCGGCGAGCAGGCACCCGGCGGCCAGTCCGAGCGGACTGTGCACGGGTATGCCCAGCACCAGGCAGCCGCCACCGACCAGGAGCAGCCCTTGCAGGGTGACCACGAGGACGGTCGGGATCATTTTCGCGGTCAGCAGCCAGCCCTTGCCGAGCCCCAGGGTGAGCATGCGGTTCCAGGTGCCCCAGGTGCGTTCCCGGTGCACGGACTGCGCGGCGTGCGAAGCCGCGAAGAACGCGTGGTAGATCACGAACCCGAGCAGGGTGGCGGCGTACGGGCTGGCACCCGAGCTGTACGGCTTCCCGTCGGGCCCCACCACGTCCGGGGCCTTGCCTTCGATGGCGGCGAGCATGGTGGGCAGCAGGATCCGGGTCGCCGGGTCCGCGATGAGCTGGCGCACCTCCCCGTCGTCACCCGTCACGACGGCGAAGGAGACCTCGCCCGCGCCGATCCTGCGGCGCGCCTCGTCCAGGGAGACGACGGACTCCGGCTCGCCGAGCCGTTGGGCCACGGCGGTGCTCTGCCGGCCCACCAGGACGTAGTCCGGCGGGTCGCCCAGCGCGAAGGCACCGCCGAGAGCACTGGACAGCAGCGCCACCAGCACGATCGGGAAGACGAACATCATCACCAGGAGCAGCGGGTCCCGGCGGTTGAGCAGAAGCTCCTTGTGCACGACGGCACGGGAGGCGGCCGAGGCAGGGGCGGCCTTGCGGGGCGGCGTCACGGCGGGTGAGCTCATGAGTCGTTGAGTTTCCGTCCGGTGAGGTGCAGGAACACGGCTTCGAGGCTGGGTTCCACCAGGCGTACGTCGGTGAGGGTCGCTCCCATGTCGCTCGCGGCGGCCACCGCGGCCGTCAGCGCGCGGGAGGAGTCGTGCACCTGGATCCGGAGGAACCGTGCGTCGTCGTCGGCGGGGACAAGGGGGCCGAAGCACGGGTGGGAACGCAGCCGCTCGGCGAGCGCCTCCGAGCCCGGGGTCTCGAGTCGTAGTTCGAGACAGGTGAGGGCGTACTTCCCCAGCAGCCGCTCGACCGTGCCGGTTTCGATGACCGTGCCGTGGTCGACGACCACCACATGGTGGGCGTGCTCCTGGACTTCGGCCATCAGGTGGGTGGAGTAGAGGACGGCGGTGCCCCGTGCGCACTCCTGCACCGTGAGGTCGAGCAGGGCGGCCCGGGACTGCGGGTCGACACCGACGGTGGGCTCGTCGAGGAGCAGGACGTCCGGGCCGCCGAGCGTGGCCGCCGCGAAGCCGAGCCGTCGCTTCATCCCGCCGGAGAAGCCGCCGGCCCGGTCACCGGCCCGGTCGGCGAGGCCGACCCGTTCGAGTGCCTCGCGTACGGCCGCGGCCCGGGCGGAGCGCCGCAGTCCAACGGCTGCCGCCGCGAACCCGAGGTTCTCCGCGGCCGTCAACTGCGGGTAGAGCGCATGCTCCTGCGGCATGTAACCGACCCTGCGTCCCGAGGCGAGGTGCCGTCGGCCGCCGTCGGGACGCAGGATGCCCGCCGCGATGGCCATGAGCGTCGACTTGCCGGCCCCGTTCGGGCCCAGCAGGCCGGTGATCCGCCCTGGGGCCAGGGCGATGGACACCCCCCTGAGCGCCGGTGTGTCTCCGTAGTGGTGCACGACCCGGTCGAGCACGAGTGGTGCCGGAGGACCGCCGGCCGCTGCCTCGTCGACGTCCGCCACGACAGCCGGAGGCGTCGCGCCGGATGGCCCTCGTTCGCCGAGCATAGAGACCCCCCGTGTGTTCGTCGTGCTTTCGACTACGCGTTCAGCCTCCCCCGAGTACGCCTGGAACCGCCATGCCCACCACATGCAGCAAACTGCTCTGCAGCTTGCTGCACGGTGGCTCGAAGACGAAGGGAGCCGGCCCGGTCCGCCGGGCCTCGCCGAGGTGCCGGCAGACCGGCAGCACGGGCTCGGCGAGTATCGCCGCTGACGGTGGGGACCGTGTCGTCGAAGATGACGCCGGACTTCGCGGGAGCCCGGCCGAGCGCCCACGGCCCGATAAGAGTGACGCCGGTACGACGACGAGGGCCCCCGCCGGATCGGACACTGAAGCGGTGCGGGCCCTCGTCGCGCTCCCCGCTGCCCCTGACGCCCCGTTCAAGCTGCGGGACGCCCCGGACGCGGTGACACTCGTCGAGTGGCGACCGGCACGGGGCCGAACGTTCTCGGCCACTGAGCGGTCCGGCCGGGGCCAGGCACGGGAGGCCGACGGAAGGACGTGCGGTGAAGCGAGACAAGGATGGGGCCGAGGCGGGAGCGCCGGACGTCCCGGCCGGCTCCCCCTCGCCGCAGCAGGACGGCGAGGACCTGCGGGACATCAGTGTCCTCGTCGCGGACCGTGATCCCGGGGTCACCGCGCACATCGCCGCGCAGTTGCGCGAGCGCGGCGCGCACCCCGTCGGGCAGGCCGTCGACGAGGCCGAGTTCCTCCAGGCGCTGCGGTCCCGCCCCGACGCCTGGCACGTCGCCCTCTGGCACGAGGGCCTGGAACCGGACCCGGTCCTCAGACAGGGGCTGCTCCAGACCTGGCAGCGGGAGTTCCCGGCCACCGCGACGGTGCTCACCACGGACACCCTGAACGCCTCCAGCGCCCTGCTGGCGCTGCGCGGCGGCGCGGTCGACATCGTGCGGCGGCACGCGTCCGGCGACGAGCTGGCGTCGGTGGTGCGGCGCGCCTGCGACACGCACCGCACGCGCCGCGCACCGGCCGGCCACACCGAGGCACCGCGCCTGCTGGTCGTGGGGGCGCACCCGGACGACTGCGAGATCGGCGCCGGCGGCATCATCCACCGGCGGGTCCGCGACGGGTGGCAGGTGTCGATGCTGGCGATGTCCCACGGCTCCTGGGGCGGGGAGCCCGGCCAGCGGGCGCACGAGGCGCAGGAGGCGGCGGCCTCGCTGGGCGCGGCCTCGTTCCACCTGGAGGACTTCCCCGACGGGCACATCACCGACGAGACGGAGACCGTGCAGGCCATCGAACGGGTCGTCCACGAGGTCGACCCGGACGTCGTCCTGGTGCACTCGGTGCGGGACACGCACCAGGACCACCGGGCCGTGCACCGGGCCACCCTGGTCGCGGCCCGCCGCGTCCCGCGGGTGGGCTGCTACCAGTCGCCGTCCGCCACCGCCGACTTCACCCCGAACCGGTTCATCGGGCTGCGCGAGGAGGACGTGGAGGCCAAGCTCGCGGCCATCGCCCGGCACGCCTCGCAGGCCACCACCCGGCCCTATCTCGACGTCGGCCTGATCCGCGCCACCGCGCGGTACTGGGGCCGTTTCACCAACGACAAGTTCGCCGAACCCCTGGAGATCATGCGGTACACCGCCGAGATCGAGAGGTCCCTGGTGTGAACGACCACCGACCGCCCCTTCCCGACCTGTCCGCCCCCCTGGGCCGGCGGCCCCGCGTCCTGGTCACCGGGGCCGGCGGGCCGTCCGGCGTGTGCTTCCTGCGGGCGCTCGCCGGTTCCTGCGACCTGTTCGCCGGGGACATCGACCCCAACGCGGCCGGCCTCTACCTGCTGCCCCTCCAGCGCCGCTGGCTGCTGCCGCGCGGTGACGCCCCGGAGTACACCGACGCGCTGCTGCGGCTGTGCCGGCGGCTGGAGGCCGACGTCCTGGTGCCGACGGTGGACAGCGAGCTGGTGCCCCTGGCCCGGGCCGCGGACGCCTTCGCCGAGGCGGGGGTGCGGGTGCTGGTGTCGGCCCCGCGGGCGCTGGAGCGGTGCCTGGACAAGTACGAGCTGGTGCAAACCTGCCGTGACGCCGTACGGGTCCCGCACACCGTGCTGCTGGAGGAGGGGACGGCCTCGGCCTTCGCCGCCGGACTGCCGGCCGTGGCCAAGCCCCGCCACGGCAGCGGCTCGCGCGGGATCGTGACGGTGGACACGCCGGACGCGGCGGACTCGCTGCCGCACGACGGCACCTACCTGCTCCAGGAACTGCTCCCCGGCACCGAGTACTCGGTGGACGTCCTGGTCGGCCCCGACGGGACCGCGTGCGCCGCCGTCCCGCGCTCCCGGGACAAGACCGACTCGGGCATCGTCGTGGCCTGCCACATCATGGACCGCCCCGACCTGTCCCGCCTGGCCGTCGACGTGGCCGCCGCCCTGGGGCTGCGCGGCATCTGCAACGTGCAGGTCCGCGGTGACCGGGAGGGGCGGCCTGCGCTGCTGGAGGTCAACCCCCGCCCGCCCGGCGGCATGTCGCTGACGGTCGCGGCGGGCGTCGCGATGCCGCAGTGGGCGGTGGCCGGGCTGCTGGGCGAGCGGCTGCCCCGCCACATCGCCCACCGCGAGCTGTCGGCGGTGCGCCACTGGGAGGACGTGGTGCTGGCGCCGGACGGCCTGGGGACCGTGGCGGGCCGGGCATGATCCCCGAGGCCGCGCCGCTCGCGGACGCCGCGCCGCTCGCGGAGGACTTCCACACGCACACCGCGTTCTCCGACGGGCGCGACAGCCTCGACGCCATGGTGCGGGCGGCGGCCGGCGCGGGGCTGCGCACGCTCTACGTCACCGACCACGTCCGCCGTGACACCCGCTGGCTGCCCGAGTACACCCGGGCGGTGCGCGAGGCGGCCCGGCGGGCCGCTCCCCTGCGGGTGGTGTGCGGGGTCGAGGTGAAGATCCTCGACACGGCGGGCCGCCTCGACCTGCCGCCCGACCTCACGGGCGTCCGGCACGTCGCCGTGGCCGACCACCGCTTCCCCCTGCCCGGCGGGCCCGCGGCGCCGGGGGAGGTGCGGGACCTGCTCGCCGCCGGGGAACTCGGCCCGGAGCAGGCGCTGGACGCGCTCACCGAGGCGACCGTCGCGGCCGTCCACTCCGTGCCCGCCTCCTGCACCCGCCATCTCGCCCACCTGTTCAGCGTGCTGCCCAAGGCGGGCCTGAGCGAGGACGCGGTCGGGCCGGAGCGGCTGGCCCGGATCGCCGCGGCCTGCCGTGAGACCGGCACGGCCGTCGAGGCCAACGAGAAGTGGCGCTGTCCCGGGCCCGCCGCCCTCGCCGCCCTGCGCCGGCACGGCGTGCACCTGGTCGCCGGCAGCGACGCCCACACGGCGGAGGCCGTGGGGGCGTGGTCGTACGCGGCCTCCGTGCTCGCCGGCGGGGACGGCGCGGCTCCCGGCGACCCGACCGGCCGGCCGGCGCCATGAGGGTCCTGTCGGCGATCGCCCACACCATCGCCTTCGTCTGTGTCTTCTTCGGGGCGATGCCCCTGCTGACGGCGCTCGCCCAGTTCCTGCTCGTCGGCCTCCAGCGCTACCGCGGCGTCTACCGCCGTACCGCCCTGTACCTGCCGAGGACGGCCGTCCTCATCCCGGCCCGGGACGAGGGCGCCGTACTGGCCACCACCATCGACACCCTGCTCGCGTCCGCCTACCCCGCCGACCGGCTGCGCGTCGTGGTCATCGACGACGCCAGCACCGACGACACCCCCGAGGTCCTGGCCCGCCTGGCCCGCGCCCACCCCGGCGCGGTGGTGCACCTGCGCCGGGAACAGGGCGGGCAGGGCAAGGCCCACACCCTCAACCACGGTCTGCGCCACGTCCTGTCCGACGACTGGGCCCAGGCGGTGCTCGTGATGGACGCGGACGTCGTCTTCGAACCGGACACGCTGTGGCGGATGGCCCGGCACCTCGCGGATCCTCAGGTGGGGGCGGTGACCGCCTACATCCAGGAGGGCAGCGGCCGGCGCGGCAACTACCTCACCCGGTACATCGCCTACGAGTACATCACCGCCCAGGCCGCGGCCCGCCGGACCCAGAACGTCCTGGGCGCGGTGGCCTGCCTGGCCGGAGGCGCGCAACTGCACAGCCGGGCCAACCTGGAGGCGCTGGGCGGCGCCTTCGACACCACGACCCTCGCCGAGGACACCGTCACCACGTTCGACACCCAGCTCGCCGGCCACCGCGTCGTCTTCGACGGGTACGCGCTCGTCCTGGCGGAGGAACCGGATTCCCTCACCGGGCTGTGGCGCCAGCGGCTGCGCTGGGCGCGCGGCAACTACCAGGTGACGCGGCGCTACCGGAAGCTGTGGTTCCGGGGCCGCTTCACCGGCGACAACCGGCTGGGGTCCTGGCTCTTCGGGCTGATGTGGTTCGCGGTCCTGCTGACCCCGTTCCTGATGCTGCTCAGCGCCGCCGCCCTGCTCTTCCTCTTCTTCACCGACACCGGCAGCTCGTGGTTCGCCTTCAAGGCCCTGTGGGTGGTGAACCTGCTGAGCTACCTGTTCGTCACCCTCCTCAGCTTCGTCGTCGACCCGCGCACCGCACGCCGCTGCTGGCGCGAGGCGCTCATCTTCCCCGGCCTGATCTCGTGTTTCTTCCTCGTGGTCACGGCACTGCCCACGGTGGCGCTGCCCTGGCTGGACCGCCTGGGCCTGGGACTGACCCGTGACTCGCCGCACCCGCTGATGCTGTTCGCCTACTGCTGGCTGGCCCTCTGTCTGCCCCTGGCCTGGCTCGCCAAGTGCCTGACGGGAACCCGGGCGCGCCTGCTGTCCCGTCCGCTGGTCCACCTCGTCGGCTACGGGTCGGTGCTCGCCGCCTGCTCCCTGGCGGCCTTCCTGATGCAGGTGCGGGGCGCCGACCAGACCTGGGGGCGGACCGAGAAGACCGGCAAGGTGGGGCCGGCCGTCCAGGGCGCCGGCGCGGCCGGTCCCGGGGGCGGGGACCTGGCCCGGCCGGAGCCGGCCGGGAATCCGTCCGGTCCGCAGACCCGCGCACCGGACGGAGCGATGGCTGAGACGGACGAGACGGACGAACTGTCCGCGCGCTTCGCCGAAGGCACCCGGCTCGACGCCGAACGCGACCGTCGGCTGCTGTGGTGGGAGGTCGCCGTGGTCGTGTTCCTGGCGGCACTGATGCTGGTACGGCAGATCTGGCTGGTGTGAGCGCCCCGCGGGCCGGGGCGGAGCCCCGCGCTCCCCGTGCGGGGCGGTGCCTCACGCGCCCCGTGCGGGGCGCGGCCCGGTGGTCAGAGGCCGGCGAGCAGGCCGGCGAGCGGTGCGGGGGTGCGGTGCGGGTCGAGGGCTTCCACCAGGACGCGGCCGTAGTGGATCTTGCGGCCCTTCTTCGTGCCGAGGAAGCGCCGCAACTGCTGCTGTGCGGTACGGCCCTGCTGCGCGGGCTGGCTCAGGAAGGTCTCCAGGGGGCGCTGGTCGCCCTCCGCCCGGATGAGCTCCGCCACGCGTGTCACCCCCAGGGCGCGGATGAGCTCGTCCTCCAGGTCCGCCGCGCAGACGAAGAATCCGTGCTGTGCCGCACCGGCCCGCTCCCAGCCGCGGGCGTAGTAGGGGCGCTCCCTCTCGTCGCACAGTCCCGTGAGGCGGAGGCTCAGGCCGGACGGGCCGAGGAGGCGGGCGAAGCGGCCGACGTTCATCGCGCCGCCCATCGGCAGGACGCAGACCCCTTCGTCCTCCAGGTTCCGGCCGCGGCTCGCGGCCAGCGCGTCGACCGCCGCGGCGTCGCTGGGCCCTTCGAGCAGGACGGCCACCCGGACGGGCAGCCGCGCCGCCAGCTCGCGCGCGGGGCCGTCGGGGCCACCGGCCGCCCACGCGGTGATCGTGTCCCGGAACGACGCCATGTCAGCCATGAGACGAGTCTGCGCCCTGTCCGGCCACGGCGGTAGGGAATATCCGCCGGAGCGCCGGCCGGCCCGGCTGGCACGTGCTCCGGCGGTGCCGCGGCCTGCGGCCCGCGGCCGGTACGGACGCCGCGCGGTGGCTAGGGGGCTTCTGACGGATCTCCGTGGAAGAAGGAGCGGCGTTCGGTGCGTGCTCTCGGTGTGCGGGGCGGAGGGCCAGGTGGCTCCGCCACACGACCCTCCGCCCCGTGCGGCGAGAGGGCGTGCCGGGCGTCGCGACGCCGCGGAAATCCGCCAGAAGCCCCCTAGCCGGCGGCCGCCGCGCCCGTCGGGGCCGTTCCGGTGCCGGGGCGGGGCGCGCCGAAGGACCGGCGGCAGTGCAGCAGCAGTTCGCGCAGGGCCGGGCTCTTGGCCGGTGCCGAGACCAGGGCCAGCACCCCGGGTACGTCGGCGTCGGTGACGGCCACGGTCCGCAGCTCTTCGCGCCCGGTGGCCATGGAGGGGGACAGGACGCCGACCCCGAGTCCCCGTGCGGCGAGGTCGAGCACCGCGCCGGGGGCGCTCGCCTGCAGGGCGACGGCCGGGGTCAGGCCGCGCGCGGCAGCCGACCGGTCGAGTACGGCGCGGATGCCGGTGCCCGGGGGCAGGCAGACGATCGGGTGGGCGCACAGCTCGGCGAGGGTGACCCCGTCGCGTCCGGCCAGCGGATGGCCGGCCGGCACCACGGCCACGATCGGTTCGCTGACGACCTGCCACCCGTCCAGGTCCCCGGGGGCCCGGCCGGCCGCGCCGATGAGGGCCAGGTCGACGCTCCCCTCGCGGACGCGCTCGACGAGCCGGTCGGAGTCGTCCTCCACCAGGCTGATCTCCACTCCGGGGTGGGCGAGATGGAAACCGGACAGCGCGTCGAACAGCGGGGTGACGGTGCACGCCCTGACCATGCCCACGACGACCCGGCCCCGGACCAGTCCGTTCATCTCGTCGACGGCCCGGCGCAGCACCTCCACCGCGGCCAGCACGGACCGCGCGTGGTCGCGTACGGCCTCGCCCACCGCGGTCAGTTCGGCCCGGCGGCCGGTCCGGTCGACGAGCGTCGCCCCCAGCTCGCCTTCGAGCTGACGTATCTGGGCGCTGATGCCGGGCTGGCTGATGTGGACCAGCTCGGCGGCCCGGGTGAAGTTGCGTTCCTCGGCGACGGCGAGGAAGTACTTCAGCTGCCTCAGTTCCATAACTGCAAATTATAGAGCCGATCACATCAATTGCTTGGACTTATCTTCGGGTGCGGCCGAGACTCGTCCCATCACACCCGGAAGCACAGGAAGGACGGCCGTGTCCGATCACGAGAAGGCCAGGAAGCCCGAGGACCTCACCCGCCTCTTCGTCGAGCGCGCCAACGCCGGTGACGCCGCCGGTCTCGCCGCGCTGTACGAGGAGGAGGCCGTGATGGCCTATCCGCCGGGCAGTGTCACGGTGGGCCGGGAGGCCATTCGCGGGCTGTTCGAGAAGGTGCTGGCCAGCGCCCCGCGCTTCGAGCCGGAGCAACCGCTTCCGACGCTGGTCTGCGGTGACATCGCGCTGACGTCGACTCCGCCCGGGGACGGCGCGGGCGCGCGGGCGCAGGTGGTCCGGCGCCAGCCGGACGGCAGCTGGCTGCGCCTCATCGACCAGCCGGAGTTCCGGCCGCCCGCGGGCTGACCCGCGGGCTGAGACGCCTTGGGGGCGCCGTCCGCGTGGCTGTCGTGAACTGTTGACGGCACCCCCGGGCACTCCCCGGGCAGGCGGTCCGGCGGTCGCGGAACGGGTCAGCCCGCGACGAGCGTGATGTCCTGCCCGCGGACCGCGTGGAAGTAGGGCAGCGGCAGGAAGCCCGAGGAGCGCAGTTCCGTGACGGAGGCCTGCACGTGGGCCGTGCCGGGCTTCATCAGGGCCGGGGAGAAGGACCTGCCCGTGTTGACCCAGCGGCGCTCCACGCCGTCGCACACGGCCCGGGTGCCGCCCACGCTGCGACGCACGGTCGGGAAGCCCTGCGCCACGGAGGAGCTGACGAACACCGGGCCGGTGCTGCCGGTGCAGCGGTAGGTGCCGGAGAGGGTGATGGTGCCGTCGGGGGCGATACGGCCCGTCGGGTCGACGGTGACGGTCCCGGCCGGGGCCGCGGGGGCGGCACCGGCGGCGGGGGCGGCACCGGCGGCGGGGGCGGCACCGGCGGCGGGGGCGGCACCGGCGGCGGGGGCGGCCGGCAGGAGCAGGGCGGCACCGGCGACCGCGGCGAGAACGGGGCGTACGGAGCGTACGGGCATGGCAGGACCTCCCGGTCGGTGGGGATGGGATTCCCGTGGGGGCTTCCACTCGTACCCGGCGGGCGGGCCGGAGGCCGTCATCCTCACCCCTTCGGTGGCGAGTCCGTACCGGGCCCCGCGCCCGCGGCGTGGCCCGGACTCCCCTTCTGTTCGGGGCTCTAAGCCAGTACGGCGAACCCGTCGAGTTCCACCAGCGCCTGCTCGTCCCACAGGCGCACCACCTGCACGACCGCCATGGCCGGATAGTCGCGGCCGGCCAACGTCCGCCAGACGCGGCCCAGTTCGCGGGCGTGCGCGCGGTAGGCGGCGACGTCCGTGGCGTAGACGGTGACGCGGGCGAGGTCGGCGGGGGTGCCGCCGGCCGCGCGCAGGGCGGCGAGGAGGTTGGCGAGGGCCTGGGCGAACTGGTCGGGGAGGGTGGTGCCGGTGATCTCGCCGTGGGCGTCGAGGGCGGTCTGGCCGGCCAGGAAGACGATCCGGGAGCCGGTGGCGACGACGGCGTGGGAGAAGCCGGCGGGTGGGGCGAGGTCGGGCGGATTGACGCGTTCGGCGGTCACGGGGCCTCCGGGGTGGCGTGCGGCGACGGGGCCTCCGGGGTGGCGTGCGGCGCGGCGTACAGCTCCTTGGCGATGATGCCGCGCTGGACCTCGCTCGCCCCCTCGTAGATGCGGGGGGCGCGCACCTCCCGGTAGAGGTGTTCCAGCAGGTGGCCGCGGTGCAGGGCCCGCGCGCCGTGCAGCTGGACCGCCGCGTCGACGACGTACTGCGCGGTCTCGGTGGCCAGCAGTTTCGCCATCGCGGAGCGCTTGGGGACGTCCGGGGCGCCCTCGTCGTACGCCGTCGCCGCCGCGTACACCATCAGGCGGGCGGCCTCGGTGCGCAGGGCCATCTCGGCGACCTGGTGGGAGACGGCCTGGAGGTCTCTCAGCTTGCCGCCGAAGGCGTCCCGCCGGGCCGTGTGGGCGAGCGTCGCGTCCAGGGCCGCCTGGGCCATGCCGACGGCGAAGGCGCCGACGCTGGGGCGGAACAGGTTGAGGGTGTGCATGGCGACCCGGAAGCCGCGGTCGGTCTCGCCGAGCACGTCGGCGGCGGTCACGGGGACGGCGTCGAAGGTGAGGGTTCCGACGGGGTGCGGGGAGAGCAGGTCGAGGGGGGTGCCGGTGAGGCCGGGGCGGTCGGCGGGGACCAGGAAGGCGGTGACGCCGCGGGCGCCGGCGCCGGGGGTGGTGCGGGCGAAGACGGTGTAGAGGTCGGCTTCGGGGGCGTTGGAGATCCAGCACTTCTCGCCGGTGAGCCGCCAGCGGGCGGTCCCACCCCCGGACGGGCCGTCCGGTTCCGCCCGCAGCGGCGGCCCCGCCGCGTGGGAGCCCCCGTCCCCGGGCAGGCCGTCCGGTTCCGCCCGCAGGGCCAGCGCCGCCGCGTCCGATCCGGCCCCCGGCTCGCTCAGCGCGAAGGCGGCCACCGCGCTGCCCTCGGCCACCCGGGGCAGCCAGCGGGCGCGCTGCTCCTCGGTGCCGTAGGCGTGGACGGGGTGGGCGCCCAGGCCCTGGAGGGCGAGCGCCGTCTCCGCCTCCGTGCAGACGTGGGCCAGGGACTCGCGCATCAGGCACAGGTCGAGGGCGGTGGAGGTGAACAGCCGCCGCAGCAGCCCGAGCCGGCCGAGTTCGGTGAGGAGGGGGCGGTTGACGCGGCCGGGAGGGCCCTGGTCCGCGAGGGGGCGCAGCCGTTCGGCGGCCAGGGCGCGCAGTCCGGCGCACCAGGCGGCCTGTTCCGGTTCGAGTGAGAATGCGGGCATCGCCGGTCCTCTCTCCCCGCGGCCTCACCGGGCCCCCGCCCGTCCGGCCGCCGCTCGTGTGCCTGCGGACCCGTCCGGCCGCCGCCCGTCCGCCGGTGCCGTGCGGCGGCGGCCGTGCGGCAGGCCGCACACCCGACGGTATCGCGCCCCGTTGACTGCCGTCACCAAGGCGTTACGCTCGTGGCGCGAGCCCACCACCCGGTCCGCCAGGCAAGGGGACGAACCCCGCCCAGGCAAGGGGGCGAACCGCCATGATCACTTCGGCCCACGTCGACACGTTCGCGCGCGACCACCTCCCGCCCGCCGAACAGTGGCCCGAGCTCCGCTTCGACCTGCCGGAGCTGCGCTACCCCGACCGGCTGAACTGCGCCGCCGAGCTGCTGACCGGCCCGCCCGACGGCCGCCCGGCCTTCCGCACCGCCTCCGGCGCCGTGTGGACCTACGGCGAGCTGCGCGCCCGCGTCGACCGGCTCGCCCACCTGCTCACCGGGGACCTCGGCGTCGTCCCCGGCAACCGGGTGCTGCTGCGCGGCCCCACCACGCCGTGGCTGGCCGCCTGCTGGCTGGCAGTGCTGAAGGCGGGCGCGGTCGCGGTCACCGTGCTGGCCGGGCAGCGCCCGCACGAGCTGAGCCGGATGTGCGAGATCGCGCGCGTGGAGCACGCCCTGTGCGACGTGCGGGCCGTCGACGACCTCGCCAAGGCGGAGGTCCCGGGGCTGCGGATCACGACGTACGGCGGGGACGCCCCCGGCGACCTGCTCAACCGCCCGGCGCCCGGCACCCCGTACCCGGCCCTCCCCACGGCGGCGGACGACGTGGCGCTGATCGCGTTCACCTCGGGCACCACCGGCCGCCCCAAGGGATGCGCGCACTTCCACCGGGACGTGCTGGCGATCGCCGACACGTTCTCGAAGCACGTGCTGAAGCCGCACGGTGACGACCTGTTCGCGGGCAGCCCACCGCTGGGGTTCACCTTCGGGCTCGGCGGGCTGGTGGTCTTCCCGCTGCGGGCCGGGGCGAGTGCGCTGCTGCTCGAACAGGCCACGCCCGGGCGGCTGCTGCCCGCGATCGCCGAGCACCGGGTGTCGGTGCTGTTCACCGCGCCGACCGCGTACCGCGCGATGCTCGGCGGGCTGGACGCGTACGACGTCTCGTCGCTGCGGCGCTGCGTCTCGGCGGGCGAGAACCTGCCCGCGGCCACCTGGCACGCCTGGCACGAGCGCACGGGCCTGCGCATCATCAACGGCATCGGCGCCACCGAACTGCTGCACATCTTCCTCTCCGCGGCCGACGAGGACGTCCGGCCCGGCACGACGGGCGTTCCGGTGCCGGGGTGGCACGCGCGCGTGCAGGACGAGAGCGGCGCGCCCGTGCCCGACGGGCAGCCGGGTCTGCTGGCGGTGCGCGGGCCGGTCGGCTGCCGGTACCTCGCCGATCCGCGGCAGCGGGAGTACGTGCGCGGCGGCTGGAACATCACCGGGGACACCTACGTCCGCGAGCCCGACGGGTACTTCCGGTACGTCGCCCGCGCGGACGACATGATCATCTCCGCCGGGTACAACATCGCGGGGCCGGAGGTGGAGGACGCGCTGCTGCGCCACCCGGACGTGGTGGAGGCGGCGGTGGTGGGCCGGCCCGACGAGGCGCGCGGGCAGGTCGTGGTGGCGTACGCCGTGCCGAGGGAGGGCGCCGGGCGGGACGCCGAGGCGCTGCGGGCCTTCGTCAAGTCCGAGCTGGCGCCGTACAAGTGCCCGCGCGAGATCGTCTTCCTGGACGCGCTGCCGCGCACGGCGACCGGCAAGCTCCAGCGGTTCAGGCTGCGCGCCGAGGGGGTACCGGAGGACGAACGGCCCCGGTGACACCGGAGGTGACCAGCACGGATGCCGACGACCTAAGATGATCAACGTGTCCGAGCAGCACGCGCAGCACACCCCGAGGTCCCTGATCGTCACGTTCTACGGCGCGTACGGCCGGCACGTACCGGGCCCGGTGCCCGTCGCCGAACTGATCCGGCTGCTGGCCGCGGTCGGGGTGGACGCGCCGTCGGTGCGCTCGTCGGTGTCCCGGCTCAAACGGCGCGGACTGCTGCTGCCCGCCCGCACGGAGCAAGGCGCCGCCGGGTACGAACTCTCCCCCCAGGCGCGGCAGTTGCTCGACGACGGCGACCGGCGCATCTACGCCACGGCACCGCCCGGGGACGAGGGCTGGGTGCTGGCGGTGTTCTCGGTACCGGAGTCGGAACGGCAGAAGCGGCACGTGCTGCGCTCGCGGCTGGCCGGGCTCGGCTTCGGCACCGCCGCGCCCGGGGTGTGGATCGCCCCGGCCCGCCTGTACGACGAGACGCGGCACGCGCTGGAGCGGCTGCGCCTGGACGGGTACGTGGACCTCTTCCGGGGTGAGCACCTGGGCTTCACGCCGACCGCCCGGGCGGTGGCCCGCTGGTGGGACCTCGACGCCGTCGCCGGGGAGCACGAGGCGTTCCTCGGCCGTCACGCGCGCGTGCTGGAGGAGTGGGAGCGGCGCGCGGACACCCCGCCGGAGGCGGCCTACCGCGACTACCTCCTCGCCCTGGACTCCTGGCGCCGCCTGCCCTACGCCGATCCCGGGCTGCCCGCGCGGCTGCTGCCCGACGGCTGGCCGGGCGCGCGGTCGGCGGCCGTCTTCCGGGCGCTGCACGCGCGGCTGCGCGACGCGGGTGCGGCGTACGCGGGCCTGCCGCCGGAGCGAGGCGGCGACTGACCGAGGCGGCGGATAAGCCGAGGCGGCAACTGACCGAGGCGACGGCTGACCCAAGGCGGCGACTGACCGAGGCGACGGCTGCCCCAAGGCCGCATCTGACCAAGGCGACGGCTGACCCAAGGCGGCGACTGACCGAGGCGACGGCTGCCCCAAGGCCGCATCTGACCAAGGCGACGGCTGACCCAAGGCGGCGACTGACCGAGGCGACGGCTGCCCCAAGGCCGCATCTGACCAAGGCGACGGCTGACCCAAGGCCGCATCTGACCAAGGCGACGGCTGACCCAAGGCGGCGACTGACCGAGGCGACGGCTGACCCAAGGCGGCAACTGACCGAGGCGACGGCTGACCCAAGGCGGCAACTGACCGAGGCGACGAATGAGCCGAGGCAGCAGTTGACCCAAGGCGGCGTTGACCGAGGCGGCGGCTGAGCCGTGCGGCGATAAGGCAACCCTCAAGAAGTTCCCACGGCTCTCTCAGCTTCCCTGCCTAGCCTCCGGCTCATGAGTCTCACGCGTACCCTGAACCGGGCGCTCGCCGCCACCACCGGCCTCCAGGTACGGCGGGTCCCCCGGCCCGCCCCCACCCGGCCGGGAACGGGCACCGCCCGGTCCGGGCAGCGGACCGCGCCCGCCTACCGGTGTCCGTCGCCCGAGGACCTGCCGGCCGAACGGCTGCTGCGGCAGCCGGTCTTCATCATCTCCTCCGTGCGTTCCGGCTCGACCCTGCTGCGCATGATGCTGGGCGCCCACTCCCGGCTGCACGCCCCGCACGAGCTGCACCTGCGCCATCTGCGGGTCGACCACGGCGACGCCGTCGCGCGGAACGCCATGACCGCCCTGGGCCTGGCCCGCGGCGACCTGGAGCACCTGCTGTGGGACCGCGTCCTCCACCGCGAACTGGTCAGGTCCGGCAAGGACGTCATCGTCGAGAAGACGCCCGGCAACGCCTTCGTCCACCAGCGGCTGAAGGACTGCTGGCCCGACGCCCGGTTCGTGTTCCTGCTGCGCCACCCGGAGTCCGTAGCCCGTTCCTGGCACGAGAGCGACCCGGTCAAGCGGCCCTACCCGGCGGCCGTCGCCGAGGCGCTGCGCTACCTGGAGGCCGTGGAGGCCGCCCGCACGGCCGTCCCGGGCGGGCACACCGTGCGCTACGAGGACATCACCGCCGCCCCCGAGGAGCAGATGCGCCGCCTGTGCGCGTTCCTCGGCGTCGACTACGAGCCGGGCATGCTCCGGTACGGCGGGAAGGGCGGCGGCAAGCCGGTCCGGGGCCTGGGCGACTGGCGGGAGACGATCCGCACGGGAGAGGTCCGGCCGGGCCGCCCGCTGCCGGAGCCCGGCGAGATCGCCGAGGCGCTGCGCCCCATGTGCCGCACCTGGGGCTACCTGTGACCTGTCGTCCGGGGCCGAGGGGCCGGACGCCCGCCCCCGGGGAGCCGGGGCCGCCCGCGGTCCGCCGTCGCCCGCCTCAGACGCCGCTGCCCAGCGTGAGCCGGGGCCTGGGCGCGTCCGTCCGCCCGGTCCGCGGGCGCCGGCTGCCCGCCCGGTAGGGAGCCGGCCAGACGGCTCCGGGGCCGGTGTAGCCCTGCTCGGCCGCCGCGTGCAGTGTCCAGTGCGGGTCGTACAGGTGGGGGCGGCCCAGCGCGCACAGGTCCGCGCGTCCGGCCAGGATCAGGGAGTTGACGTCGTCCCAGGAGGAGATGGCCCCGACGGCGACGACCGAGACGCCCGCCTCGTGGCGGATGCGGTCGGCGAACGGCGTCTGGTACGACCGCCCGAACCGCGGCCTCTCCTCGGCCACGACCTGCCCGGTGGACACGTCGATCGCGTCGGCGCCGTGCGCGGCGAAGGCGCGGGCGATCTCCACGGCGTCCTCGGCGCTCGTGCCGCCCTCGGCCCAGTCGGTGGCGGAGATCCGCACCGTCATCGGGCGTTCTTCGGGCCACACCGCCCGTACGGCGTCGAAGACCTCCAGCGGGAAGCGGAGCCGCCGGCCGAGGCTGCCGCCGTAGGCGTCGGTGCGGCGGTTGGTGAGCGGGGAGAGGAAGCCGGAGAGGAGGTAGCCGTGGGCGCAGTGCAGTTCGAGCAGGTCGAAACCGGCGCGGGCGGCGCGGGCGGCGGCGGAGGCGAACTGCTCCCTGATGTCGGTGAGCTGGGCCCGGCTCAGCTCGCGCGGCAGCCGGCTGGAGGGCTTGTACGGCAGCGGGGAGGCGGCCACCAGCGGCCAGTTGCCCTCGTCCAGGGGCTCGTCCATGCCCTCCCACATCACCTTGGTGGAGCCCTTGCGTCCGCTGTGGCCGAGCTGCACGCCGATCGCGGTGCCCGGCGCGCGGGTGTGCACGAAGTCGGTGATCCGCCGCCACGCCTCGGCCTGCCGGCCGGTGTAGAGGCCCGCGCAGCCGGGGGTGATGCGGCCCTCGGGGCTGACGCACACCATCTCGGTCATCACCAGCCCGGCGCCGCCCAGGGCGCGGGCGCCCAGGTGGACCAGGTGGAAGTCGCCGGGGACGCCGTCGGCGGCGGAGTACATGTCCATCGGGGACACCACGACCCGGTTGCGCAGGGTCAGGCCGCGCAGCCGGAACGGGGTGAACATCGGCGGGGTGCCGGGCGGGCAGCCGAATTCGCGTTCGACGGCCTCGGTGAAGCGGGCGTCGCGCAGCCGCAGGTTGCCGTGGGTGACGCGGCGGCTGCGGGTGAGCAGGCCGAAGGCGAACCGGCGGGGCGGCTGGTCCAGGTGGAGGGCGAGGTTCTCGAACCACTCCAGGCTGGCGTGGGCGGCGCGCTGGGTGGAGGCGACGACGGGCCGCCGTTCCTCCTCGTACGCGGCCAGGGCCTCGCCGAGGGCGGGCCGCTCCGCCAGGCAGGCGGCGAGGGCGAGGGCGTCCTCGACGGCGAGCTTGGTGCCGGAGCCGATGGAGAAGTGGGCGGTGTGGGCGGCGTCGCCGAGGAGGACGACGTTGCCGTGGGACCAGCGTTCGGTGACGACCGTGCGGAAGGTGGTCCAGGCCGAGGTGCCGGCCCGCAGCGGCCGGCCGCCGAGCGCGTCCGCGAAGATCTTGGCGCAGCGCTCGACCGACTCCCGCACCGGCAGCTCCTCGAACCCCGCGGCCCGCCACACCTCCTCGCGCATCTCGACGATCACCGTGGAGGCGTCGGCCGCGTAGGGGTAGCCGTGCAGCTGCATCACGCCGTGCTCGGTCTCGGCGATCTCGAAGCGGAAGGCGTCGAAGGGGAAGCCGGCGGCCAGCCAGATGTAGCGGCAGCGGTGGCCGGTGATCTGCGGCCGGAACACGTCGGCGTAGGCCGCGCGGGTGGTGCTGTGCACGCCGTCGGCGGCGATGACGAGGTCGTACGCCCGGGCGAGGTGGTCCGGGGGCGGTGCCGGGGAGCGGAAGCGGAGGTGGACGCCGAGGCCGCGGCAGCGCTCGTGCAGGATCTGGAGGAGCCGGTGGCGGCCCAGGGCGGCGAAGCCGTGGCCGCCGCAGGTGTGCCGGATGGAGCGGTGGACGACGTCGATGGCGTCCCAGCGCACGAACTCCCGCCGCAGGGCCTCGTACACCACCGGGTCGGCGTGCTCGATGCCGCCGAGGGTCTCGTCGGAGAGCACGACGCCGAAGCCGAAGGTGTCGTCGGGGGCGTTGCGCTCGAAGACGGTGATCTCGCGGGCGGGGTCCAGGCGCTTGAGCAGGGCGGCGGCGTACAGGCCCCCGGGCCCGCCCCCGACGACGGCGACCCTCATCGCTACCTCCCGCGCCACTTCGGCGGGCGCTTCTCGGTGAAGGCCGTGTGGGACTCGGCGTAGTCCTCGGCGTTCATCAGCAGCGCCTGGGTGGCGGCGTCCAGCTCGACGGAGGCGGCCAGCGGCATGTCCAGCTCGGCGGTGAGCAGCGCCTTGGTCTGGGCGTGGGCGAGGGCGGGACCGTCGGCCAGGCGGCGGGCGAGGGCGTGGGCGGCCTCGTCGGCGCGGCCCTTGTCGGCCGGCTCGCTGATCAGGCCGATCCGCTCGGCCTCGGGCGCCCGCACCGTCTCGCCGAGCATCAGCAGCCGGGTGGCGTGGCCGAGGCCGACGATGCGGGGCAGCAGGTAGGCGGCGCCCATGTCGCCGCCGGACAGGCCGACCCGGGTGAAGAGGAAGGCGAAGCGGGCGCTCGGGTCGGCGACGCGGAAGTCGGCGGCCAGGGCCAGGACGGCCCCGGCGCCCGCCGCGACGCCGTGCACCGCGGCGATCACCGGGAAGGGGCACTCCCGGATCGCCCGCACGACCTGCCCGGTCATCCGGTTGAAGTCGAGCAGCTCGGCGGTGTCCATCGACAGCGTGGCGCCGATGATCTCCTCGACGTCGCCGCCGGAGCAGAAGCCGCGCCCCTCGCCGGCCAGCACCAGGGCGCGCACGGACCGTGCCCGGGACAGCTCGGCGAGCAGGTCGCGCAGGTCGGCGTAGGCGCCGAAGGTGAGCGCGTTGAGCTTCTCGGGGCGGGCGAGGGTGACGGTGGCGATACCGTCGGCGAGCTCGACGCGCAGGTGCCGCCAGTGGGGGGTGGGGGCGGCGGAGCCGGTGAAGGGACTCATGACGGGCGGCCTCCTCGGGCGGGCGCGGCCTCACTGAGCACTGCCCCTCAAGCTATCACTCATCTGTGACCATCGTCACGAGGACGCGATAGCCGGCCTGGGCGGCGGACACCGCCGAGTGACCGGCTCACGCCTCTTCGGTCACATGGGACACATTCGTCACCGGACATCAAGGGCGTCACCGGACGTCGACAACGCGGTAACAACGGGAGCACCCGCGGGAGGGGGACCGTTCACCCGGGTAGGCCGCCCGGTGGCCGGGACCGAAGGTCCCGCGCGGTGCCCGTCGAACGGCTCTGCCGGGCGGCGCCGTACCATGCATACGGTTGAAAGCAGGACAGCCTGCTCCATGAACGGACTCGCCGTGCACGATCGATCCCCCGCCCGCCCGTCGCCCGACCACCGCTCCCCATGGAGGCACGCCGTGCCGCCTCACCACCCGTCGGCCTCTTGGCGCATCGCGCTGCCGCACACCACCGCGGCCGTGCCCGTGGCCCGTGCGCTGGTGCGTTCGGCGCTGGCCGAACAGGAGCACGCCGCCGACTGCGACACCGCGGAGCTGCTCACGGCCGAGCTGGTCGCCAACGCCGTGGAGCACACCTCCGGCGGCGCCCCGATCGAGCTGGTCGTGGAGCTGATGCCGAACGCCTGCCAGGTCGAGGTGCACGACCCGGACCCCGCACCGCCCGGCGACCTGACCCGTCCGGTGGACATCACCCCCGACCCCTGGCAGGAGCACGGGCGCGGTCTGCTGCTGATCCGCGCCCTGAGCTCCTCCTGCGGCCACCGCCCCACCGACTCCGGCAAGGCGGTCTGGTTCAGACTGCCTGTGGTACCCGCTCAGCGGCGTCGTCCGGCGTGACGGGGGCCTGGGCGAGCCGGGAGTTGCGGCGCCCGTAGACCAGGTACAGGGCGAGCCCCGCCGCCAGGAACACGGCGAACTGGATCCAGGTCGTCACGCCCGTCTCGTACATCAGGTACAGGCAGAAGCCGACGCCGAGCAGCGGCAGCACCGGGTAGAGCGGCACGCGGAAGGTGCGCTCCAGGTCCGGCTCGCGGCGGCGCAGCGCGATCACCGCGACGTTCACGGCCGCCATGGTGGCCAGGGTGCCGATGGTGCACAGGTTGACCACCGCGTCCAGCGAGGCGAACGCCGCCGGGAGCGCGAAGACGATCCCGAC
Organism: Streptomyces sp. NPDC006134; assembly: GCF_040628835.1. Taxonomy (NCBI): domain Bacteria; kingdom Bacillati; phylum Actinomycetota; class Actinomycetes; order Kitasatosporales; family Streptomycetaceae; genus Streptomyces; species Streptomyces sp. NPDC006134. The sequence goes on from NZ_JBEXTV010000028.1 coordinate 69,765, forward strand.
GATCAGGGTCCCGGCGACCGGCGTGGCGGTGCGCGGGGAGACCTTCTCGAACACGCGCGGGACGAGCCCGTCGCGGGACATCGACATCAGGATGCGGGTCTGGCCGTACATCACGGCGAGCACCACCGAGGCGATGGCGACGACCGCGCCGAAGGCGACGATCGCGCCGCCGACCGAGGAGCCGGTGACCTCGTCGACGACGTAGCTCAGCGCGGCGGGCCGGCCGCCGACCTCGTCGCCGCCGATGGCGCCGATCGCGGCGAGGGCGACCGCGCAGTACAGCAGGGTGACCAGGCCGATGCAGACCAGGATGGCGACCGGGATGTCCCGGCGCGGGTTCTTCGCCTCCTCGCCGGCCGTGGTGATCGCGTCGAAGCCGATGTAGGAGAAGAAGGCGGCCGTGGTGCCGGCGCCGATGCCGCCGAGGCCGGCCGGGGAGAACGGGGTGAGGTTGCCGTCCTTGAAGGCGGTGTAGCCGATCGCGCAGAAGGCGACGAGGACGGCGAGCTTGAGGACGGCCATGGCGGCCGTGGCCCGGGCGCTCTCGCGCACCCCGCGCACCAGCAGGACGCAGGCCAGGGCGATGACGATCACCGCGGGCAGGTTGACCACGCCGCCGTCGCCGGGTCCCGCGGAGAGCGCGTGCGGGAGCGTCAGGCCGACGATGCTGTCCAGCAGCTCGTTGACGTACTGGCTCCAGCCGACCGCGACCGCGGACACCGACACGCCGTATTCGAGGAGCAGGCACCAGCCGACCAGGAAGGCGGTGGTCTCGCCGAGTCCGGCGTAGGCGAAGGAGTACGACGATCCGGAGACCGGGATGGCGCTGCCCAGCTCGGCGAAGGCGAACGCGGTGAAGACGCAGGTGATCGCGGCCAGCACGAAGGAGATCACGACGGCCGGGCCGGCCTCGCCGACCGAGTCGGACAGGCCGACGAAGATGCCGGTGCCGACGATGGCGCCGACGCCGAAGCAGATGAGCTGGAACAGGCCCATCGTCCGCTTGAGGCCGTGTCCTTCGCGGTCGGCGCCGGATTCGGCCACCAGGAGGTGGGGCGACTTGATGCGGGGCATGCGGGTGGTGCTCGTTTCTGGTGGTGCGGGTGCGACGGGGTGGTCGCGGACGGCGGCCGCGGAAGGGGTGGCTCCGAGCCGCCGGTCAGCTTAAGCCCTGCTCAGGCGGGTCCTGCTCGGGCAGGCCGTCTCGGGCAGGCCGTCTCGGGCAGGCCGTCTCGGGCAGGCCGTCTCAGACAGGCCGTCTCAGACAGGCCGTCTCAGACAGGCCGTCTCGGGCAGGCCGTCTCGGGCAGGCCGTCTCAGGCGAGGGTGGCGACCATGACCGCCTTGATGGTGTGCAGCCGGTTCTCCGCCTCGTCGAAGACGACCGAGTGCGCCGACTCGAACACCTCGTCCGTGACCTCCAGGCTGTCCAGGCCGTGGGCGTCGAAGATCTCCTGGCCGACCTTGGTGCCCAGGTCGTGGAAGGCGGGCAGGCAGTGCAGGAACTTCACGTCCGGGTTGCCGGTGGCGCGCAGGACGTCCATGGTCACGGCGTACGGGGCGAGGGCGGCGATCCGCTCGGCCCAGACCTCCTTGGGCTCGCCCATGGAGACCCATACGTCGGTGGCGACGAAGTCGGCGCCCCGCACGCCCTCCGCGACGGACTCGGTGAGGGTGACGCGGGCGCCGCTCGCCTCGGCCAGCTCCTGGGCCCGGTCGACGATCTCCCGCGCGGGCCAGTAGGTCTTCGGGGCGACGATCCGCACGTCCATGCCGAGCAGGGCGCCGGTGACCAGGTAGGAGTTGCCCATGTTGAAGCGGGCGTCGCCGAGGTAGGCGAAGGCGGTCCGCTCCAGGGGCTTGGCGCTGTGCTCGGTCATCGTCAGCACGTCGGCGAGCATCTGGGTGGGGTGCCAGTCGTCGGTGAGGCCGTTGTAGACGGGCACCCCGGCCCAGGCCGCGAGCTCCTCCACCTTGGCCTGGCTGTCCCCGCGGTACTCGATCGCGTCGAACATGCGGCCGAGCACGCGGGCGGTGTCCTTCACGGACTCCTTGTGGCCGATCTGCGACCCGGACGGGTCCAGGTACGTCGTCGAGGCGCCCTGGTCGGCGGCGGCGACCTCGAAGGCGCAGCGGGTGCGCGTGGAGGTCTTCTCGAAGACCAGCGCGATGTTCTTCCCGCTCAGGTACCGCTGCTCGGTCCCGGCCTTCTTGGCGGCCTTCAGCTCGGCGGCCAGCTCGATCAGGGAGCGGAACTCCTCCGCGGTGAAGTCGAGCTCCTTGAGGAAGGGGCGGCCGGCGAGGGCGGTCGGGACTGTCGCCATGGGGCGCTCCAGAGGGACGGGAACAGGACAACTGAAATACTATACGACGCTCGGCATTCTTATACAGAATGCCGCAGGGGCGTCCGTCACACGGCCTCCGTCACACGGCGTCCCGCACCACCGGGCAGCTCATGCAGCGCGGCCCGCCCCGGCCCCGCCCCAGCTCGCTGCCCGGGATCTCGATCACCTCGATGCCCTGCTTGCGCAGGTGCGTGTTGGTGGTGGAGTTCCGCTCGTAGGCGACGACGACGCCCGGTTCGACGGCGAGCACGTTGCAGCCGTCGTCCCACTGCTCCCGTTCCGCCGCGTGGACGTCCTGGGTGGCGGTCAGCACGCGGATCTCGCTCAGGCCGAGCGCGGCGGCGATCGCCCGGTGCATGTGCTCCGGCGGATGGTCGGTGACCTTCAGCTCCTTCTCCCCCACGCCCGGTTCGATGGTGTACGAGCGGAGCATGCCGAGCCCCGCGTACTGGGTGAAGGTGTCGCCGTCGACCATCGTCATCACCGTGTCGAGGTGCATCAGGGCGCGGCGCTTGGGCATGTCCAGGGCCACGATCGTCTGCGCGGAGCCCGCGGCGAACAGCTTGTGGGCGAGCATCTCCACGGCCTGCGGCGTGGTCCGCTCGCTCATGCCGATGAGGACCGCGCCGTTGCCGATGACCAGTACGTCGCCGCCCTCGATGGTCGACGGGTAGTCGGCCAGCCCCTCGGACCAGACATGGAACGGCTCGTCCCGGAAGAGGGGGTGGTGCCGGTAGATCGCCTCGAAGTGCACGGTCTCGCGCTGCCGGGCCGGCCAGCGCATCGCGTTGATCGAGACCCCGTCGTATATCCAGGCGGAGGTGTCACGGGTGAAGAGGTGGTTGGGCAGCGGGCCGAGCAGGAAGTCGTCCAGCTCCATCACGTGGAAGCGCACCGAGATCGGCTCCGGGTGCGCGTCCAGGAACTCCCGCTTGGTCATGCCGCCCACCAGGGCCTCGGCGAGCTCGCGGGAGGGCAGCGCCTCGAAGGCGGCCCGCAGGTGGTCGGTGGCGAGCGGGCCGTACTCCTTCTCGTCGAAGACCTGGTCCAGGATCAGCTCCCTGGCCCGCGGGACGTCGAGGGTCTCGGTGAGCAGGTCGCCGAAGAGGTGGACGGCGACCCCGCGGTCGCGCAGCACGTCGGCGAAACCGTCGTGCTCGGCGCGCGCCCGGCGCACCCAGAGCACGTCGTCGAAGAGGAGCGCGTCCTTGTTGCTGGGGGTGAGCCTTTTGAGCTCGAGATCCGGCCGGTGCAGGATGACGCGGCGCAGCCGCCCGGCCTCGGAGTCGACGTGGAATCCCATGTCTTCATCCTGACCAGTCGGGCGGGTGTTCACCCCCGCTCGCGTGGACGGCCGCGCCGCCGTGCGCGAACGCGTGCCACACGGGTGCGGAACGGGTGGACACGTGCGGGGCGCGGGACGGGGGTATGGGGCGGGCCGAGCGCTCCGCGAGCGCACGGAAGCCTGCCGGGGGACGGCCGGCCCCGTGGGGGCGGACGGCCTTCCTCCGCGTGCGCCCGTGCCCCTGTCCGTGGCGCGCGTACGCCCTGCGGTGCGACGCCGGGCGGCGCCTAGCCTACGGGCGTGGGATCCGGACGGACGGCGCTCGGCCCCGCCCTGACACGACGGCCCGCCGGCCCGCAGGACGGAGCGCCGGCGGTCCCGGCCGGGGACACGGGATGAGACGCCCGCTCCGCCCGCCGGGAATCGGCCGGCGGGCGGAGCGGGACCACGACGGAGCGGGGCCACCGCGGGCGGGGGCCGTACGGGCGGGGGCCGTGCGAACGAGGGCCGGCGCGGGTGGGAGCCGTGCGGGTGGGAGCCGTGCGGGCGGGAGCCGTGCGGGCGGGAGCCGTGCGGGCGGGAGCCGTGCGGGCGGGAGCCGTGCGGGCGGGAGCCGTGCGGGCGGGAGCCGTGCGGGCGGTCACCGCCGCCCGCACAGGCCCCAGCCCTGGCCCCGGTCCCGACCCCCAGCCCCGCTCCCAGCCCCGGCCCCGCTCCCGGCCCCGGTGCCGCGCGCCCGGAGCGCACCGCGTCACAGGCGCGGGTCCACCGGCTCCGACTCCAGGGCCAGGACGCCGAAGACGGCCTCGTGCACCCGCCACAGCGGCTCGCCCTCCGCCAGCCGGTCCAGGGCCTCCAGGCCGAGGGCGTACTCGCGCAGCGCCAGCGACCGCTTGTGGTTCAGGAACCGCTGCCGCAGCCGGGCGAGGTGGTCCGGGCGCGTGTACTCGGGACCGTAGATGATCCGCAGGTACTCGCGGCCCCGGCACTTGATGCCGGGCTGCACCAGGCGCCCGTTCCCGTCCCGCACCAGCGCCCCGGCCGGCTTGACGACCATGCCCTCACCGCCGCGGCCGGTCATCTCCAGCCACCAGTCGGTGCCGGCCCGCACCGACTCGGGGTCGCCGGTGTCGACGTACAGCCGCCGGGTGGTCTGGAGCAGGCCGCTGCCGTCGTGCTCGACGAGCCGGTCGAGCAGCGCGAGCTGCTCGTCGTGGGGCAGGCCGGCGAGGCTGCGGCCCTGGACGGCGAGGATCTGGAACGGGGCCAGGCGGACGCCGTCCAGGCCGTCGGTGGTCCAGCAGTAGCGCCGGTAGGCGGCGGTGAACGCGGCGGCGTCGGCGGCCCGCTCCCGCTGGCGCGCGAGCAGCTCCGTGACGTCGACGCCGCGGGCCGCCGCGCCCTCCAGGGCGGCCAGCGCGCCGGGGAACACCGCGCCGGCGGCGGCGCCCACGGCGGCGTACTGCGACCGCAGCAGCCCGGACGCCTTCAGGGACCACGGCATCAGCTCGGCGTCCAGCAGCAGCCAGTCCGTCTCCAGCGTGTCCCACAGGCCGGCCTCGCCGATCGCCGCGCGCAGCCGGCCGAGGATCTCCTCGGTGACGGACGCGTCGTCGAAGAACGGGCGGCCGGTGCGGGTGTACAGGGACCCGGTGGGCCCGCCGTCGGTCCCGAACCGCACGCGCGCCGCCTCCGCGTCCCGGCACACCAGCGCCACCGCCCGCGAGCCCATGTGCTTCTCCTCGCACACGACCCGGGCGACGCCGTCCGCGGCGTACTGCGCGAACGCCTCCGCCGGGTGCTCCAGGTAGCCGTCGATCCGCGAGGTGGCCGTGGGCGCCATGGTCGGCGGGAGGTACGGCAGCAGCCGCGGGTCGATCGCGAAGCGGCTCATGACCTCCAGGGCCGCCGCCGCGTTCTCCTCCCGGACGGTGACCCGGCCCGCGTGCCGGGTCTCCACGACCCGCCGCCCGTGCACGTCGGCCAGGTCCAGCGGCCGGCCCTGGTGCCCGCCGGGCGCCTCGGCGCGCAGCGGCCTGACCGGCTCGTACCAGACCCGCTCGGCCGGTACGTCGACCAGTTCGCGCTCCGGCCAGCGCAGCGCGGTCAGCCTGCCGCCGAAGACGGCGCCGGTGTCCAGGCAGATGGTGTTGTTCAGCCAGGTGGCCTCCGGGACGGGGGTGTGGCCGTAGACGACGGCGGCCCGGCCCCGGTAGTCCTCCGCCCACGGGTAGCGCACCGGCAGCCCGAACTCGTCGGTCTCCCCGGTGGTGTCGCCGTACAGGGCGTGGCTGCGGACCCGGCCGGAGGTGCGGCCGTGGTACTTCTCCGGCAGCCCGGCGTGGCAGACCACCAGCCGGCCGCCGTCGAGGACGTAGTGGCTGACCAGCCCGTCGACGAACTCCCGCACCTCGGCGCGGAACTCCTCGCTCTCGCCCTCCATCTGCGCGATGGTCTCGGCCAGGCCGTGGGTGTGCTGGACCTTGCGGCCCTTGAGGTACCGGCCGAACTTGTTCTCGTGGTTGCCGGGCACGCACAGCGCGTTGCCCGACTTCACCATCGCCATCACGCGGCGCAGCACGCCCGGGCTGTCGGGGCCGCGGTCGACGAGGTCGCCGACGAAGACGGCGGTGCGGCCCTCGGGGTGCACGCCGTCGGCGTAGCCCAGCTTGCCGAGCAGCGCCTCCAGTTCGGCGGAGCAGCCGTGGACGTCGCCGATGATGTCGAACGGGCCGGTGAGGTGGGTGAGGTCGTTGAACCGCTTCTCGGTGACGACGCCGGCGTGCTCGATCTCGTCGGTGCCGCGCAGGACGTGGACCTTGCGGAAGCCCTCGCGCTCCAGGTGGCGCAGGGAGCGGCGGAGTTCGCGGATGTGGCGCCCGATCACCCGGCGCGGCATGCCGGCGCGGTCGGCGCGGGCGGCGTTGCGCGCGGCGCACACCTCCTCCGGCACGTCGAGCACGATCGCGATGGGCAGCACGTCGTACCGCCGGGCCAGCTCGATCAGCTGCCGCCGGGCCTCGGACTGGACGCTGGTGGCGTCGACGACGGTGCGCCGGCCGGCGGCGAGCCGCTTGCCCGCGATGTAGTGCAGGACGTCGAAGGCGTCCCCGCTCGCGCTCTGGTCGTTCTCGTCGTCGGCGACCAGTCCCCGGCAGAAGTCGGAGGAGATGACCTCGGTGGGCTTGAAGTGGCGGCGGGCGAAGGTGGACTTGCCGGAGCCGGAGGCGCCGATCAGCACGACGAGGGAGAGGTCGGTGACCGGCAGGGTGCGGCCCTTCACGGGCGTCTCGGCGGTCATGCGGCCTTCGCCTCCTTCTCGGCCGGGGCCTTCTCGGCCGGGTCCTTCTCGGCCGGGTCCTTCTCGGTCGGGTCCTTCTCGGTCGGGGCCGTGGCCCTCATCGTGAACACGGCCATCTGGGTGGGCGGTCCCACCTCGGGGTCGTCGGGGCCGACGGGCCGGAACTCCACGCCGTACCCGTGGCGTGCGGCGACCGTCTCCGCCCAGGCGCGGAACTCGGCGCGGGTCCACTCGAAGCGGTGGTCGCGGTGGCGGACGTGCCCGGCCGGGAGGCTCTCCCAGCGGACGTTGTACTCGACGTTCGGCGTGGTCACGACGACCGTGCGGGGGCGGGCCGCGCCGAACACCGCGTACTCCAGGGCGGGCAGCCGGGGCGGGTCGAGGTGCTCGATCACCTCGCTCAGCACGGCGGCGTCGTACCCCTTGAGCCGCTGGTCGGTGTAGGCGAGGGAGCCCTGGAGGAGCTTCACGCGCGCGGCCTGCCGCTCCCCCATGCGGTCCAGCCTCAGCCGCCGGGAGGCGACGGTGAGCGCGCGCACCGACACGTCGACGCCGAGGATCTCGGTGAAGCGCGCCTCCTTGAGCAGCGCCTGGACCAGGTGGCCCTCCCCGCAGCCGAGGTCGAGGACGCGGACGGCGGCGGCCTCGCGGAGGGCGGCGAGGATCGCCTCCCTGCGCCGCACGGCGAGCGGCACCGGCTTCTCCCCGGCCCCGGCCTCGGTCCCGGCCTCCGCCGCTCCCTCGGTCCCGGCCTCGGTCCCGGACCCCGCCACGCCCTCGGCCCCGGCCTCGATCCCGGACCCGGACCCGGCCTCCTCCGCGACCGCGTTGTCGAGCTCCTCGGGCTCGCTGTCGTCCGCCTCGGCCAGCCGCGCCAGCTCCAGCCGCTCCTGCGCCTGCCGCGCCAGCGACCAGCGGCGCGACAGGTAACGGCTGGTGATCAGCTTCTGCTCGGGGTGCGCGGGCAGCCAGCCCTCGCCCGCCCGCAGCAGCTTGTCGACCTCGTCGGGGGCGACCCAGTAGTGCTTGGCGTCGTCGAGGACGGGGAGCAGGACGTACAGGTGGCGCAGGGCCTCGGCGAGGGTCAGCGCCCCGGACTCCAGGACCAGCCGCACGTACCGCGAGTCGCCCCACTCGGGGAACGCGGTGTCCAGCGGGACGGGGTCCGCCGTCACCGCCCAGCCGAGCGGCTCGAACAGCCGCCGTACGAGGTCGGGGCCGCCGCGGGCGGGCAGCGCGGGCACCTCGATGCGCAGCGGCAGGGGCTGGGCGGGAAGGCCGGGCCTGGCCTTGCACACGCCGCGCAGCGTGCTGGAGAAGACGCCGCTCAGCGCGACGGCGAGCAGCGAGGAGGCGGCGTAGGGACGGTCGTTGACGTACTGCGCGAGCGCCGAGTCGGGTGCGCCGCCCCGGCCCTTGCCCTTGCCGCGCCGGACCAGCGCCACCGGATCGACCTCCAGCAGCAGCGCCGCCGTGCAGCGCTGGTCCTCGGCCTCGGGGTAGAGGACGTGGGCCGTGCCGTAGGAGGTGGAGAACGCCTGCGCCTTGCCGGGATGCTTGTGCAGCAGGAAGCCGAGGTCGGTGGCGGGGCGTTCGGGGGTACCGGTGGTGGTGATGGTCAGGAACATGCGGAGGGCCTCTCCGGCCGGTCGACGTGGTGGGATGCCGTGCGTGCGAGAGCCCCCAGAAGGGTGATCCCGGGGGCTCTGCAGGACGACGGTCACACCATCGCACAACGGGCCGGACCGGCGCCTTCGTTTATCCGGCCACTTGTCCGCCCTGTCTGCCGTGCGCGCCTCGCGCGCCTCGTGCGTTCTGTGCGCCCCGTGCGTCTTGTTCCTGCTGTTCCTGTGCCGTCGGACGCGGTCAGGACAGCTGCGTCTGGACCTGCGAGGAGATCAGCTCCAGGTGGTCCAGGTCGTCGAGGTCGAGGATCTGGAGGTAGATCCGCTGCGAGCCGACCTCGGCGTAGCGGCCGATCTTGTCGACGACCTCGGCCGGGGAGCCCGCGAGCCCGTTCAGCTTCAGCTCGTCGACCTCGCGGCCGATCGCGGCGGCGCGGCGGGCGACCTCGGCGTCGTCCCGGCCGACGCAGACGATGAGGGCGTTGGAGTACGTCAGGTCGCCGGCCTTGCGCCCGGCCTGCTCGGCGGCGGCGCGGACCCGGCCGAACTGGCGCTCGGTGTCCTCGACGGAGGCGAAGGGGATGTTGAACTCGTCGGCGTACTTCGCGGCCAGGCGCGGGGTACGGGTCGCGCCGTGGCCGCCGATGAGCACGGGGACCTTCTTCTGCGCGGGCTTGGGCAGCGCGGGCGAGTCGGTGAGGTCGTAGTACGCGCCGTGGAAGTCGTACGTCTTGCCGACCTCGGTCGCCCACAGGCCGGTGACGATCTCCAGCTGCTCCTCCAGGCGCGCGAACTTCTCCTTCGGGAAGGGGATGCCGTACGCCTTGTGCTCCTCCTCGAACCAGCCGGCGCCCAGGCCCAGTTCGACGCGGCCGCCGGACATCTGGTCGACCTGCGCGACCTGGATGGCGAGCACGCCGGGCAGCCGGAAGGTTCCGGCGGTCATCAGCGTGCCGAGCCGGATGCGCTTGGTCTCGCGGGCGAGGCCGGCGAGGGTGATCCAGGCGTCGGTGGGGCCGGGGAGGCCGTCCACGGAGCCCATCTTCAGATAGTGGTCGGAGCGGAAGAAGGCGTCGAAGCCCAGGTCCTCGGTGGCCTTCGCCACGGTGAGCAAGGTGTCGTAGGTGGCCCCCTGCTGGGGCTCGGTGAAGATGCGCAGATCCATGTATCCATCCTGCATGCTCGGGCGGGCGTTCTTCCCGCCGGTCCCCGGTCCCGGCGGCCGTCGGCCGGTCCCGGTGCTCCCCGGTCGGGTGAAATCGCGTCAACCCCGCGTCCGGGACACGACCGTGCCAGTGACCGGCCCGCGAGGTGATCGTTGGCACGGGCGGTGCCGGACCGCCCGGTACCCGTGCCGGCGGGCGACGCCGGGGCGTCACCGAGTCGGCCTCCCCGGGGGCCAGGGGCCGAGGAGGCCGTCATGTCCGAAGAGACCGTGCCGCAGCAGGGCGGGGCCGCTGCCCGGCCGAAGGGGCTGCTGGAGCAGATGGAGGAGCTGATGGCGGCGCTCAACGCGGACCTGTCGGCCCTGGACGCGGATCTGCAGTCGGCCGCGGGGGCGGGACGCGTGCCGGAGGGCGACGGGAAGAGAACGCCGGCCGAGCCCGCGTGAACCGCCGGCCGGGGCTCCCCGGCCGGCGCACCCCGCGCGGGAGGGGCGTCCCCGGCCGCGCGGGGTGGCGCGGGAGGGTTCCCGATGCCCGCGCAGCCCCCGTGCCTCGTGTCCTGCCTCCCCTCCACTCTTCCCCTCTTCCCTCCTTTCCCTCTTACCCCTCCCCCGGGCGTGCGCCCGGTCGCCCCTCTCCCCACCAGGGTGTACCGAGAGAGGATCTTCGCCGGGGTTCCCTCCGGTTGCCCGCGGGCCCCATACAATCGGCTCCCATGTCGCATCCTGACGAATTGCTCGTCGGCATCGCCACCATGGTGGAGGCCGAGCACAGCAATCAGATGTCGCTGACGGTCGTCGTGGGCGGTGCCGTCATCACCGGCCGGCTGGCTCCCCAAGCCGTGTGGAGGCAGCGCGTGGCGGAGGTCCTGCGCAGCTCCGACCGGCTGCGGGCGTTCTCCCCCGTCTTCGACGGCGCCGGAGCCGCCGAGGCCGACGGCGACGAGCCGCCCACCCATCTGCACTTCCATCTGGCGCGCATCCTCCAGGGCAGTACGGGCATTCCGGAGACCGGCGGCATGTACCGCGTCGCGATCAAGGACGTCACCGCGTGGAGCGTGGGCGACTTCCGCTACAGCGATCAGTGATCCCGGCCGGTCAGCCCGCCTCCCGCTCCGGTAACGCCTCTTCCCGGTCCGCCAGTCTGCGCAGCATCTCCAGGACGCGGTCCCGGGACTCGTCCGCCGCGTCGATGGCCTCCATGCACTGCCAGTAGGTGCCTTCGTCGTCCGCGGCGCAGGCGATGCCGACGAGGGCGATGCCGATCTCGCCGAGGAGGCCGTCGAGGCGGGCCAGCGCCTGGCGGGCGTCGCCCAGTTCGGTGAGCTGGGCGGCGCGCAGCTCACCGGGGCCGAGCCGCGGCCTGTGCAGCACGCCGCAGCCGCGGCCGGCGAGCTCGGTGAGCCCGAGCGCCTCGCCCCGCAGTTCGGGCGGGCCGAAGACCGCCAGGCGGCTGCCGATCGCCTGCGCCAGGGCCTGCGCCTGCCACACCTCCCCCAGGATCTGAGGCACGTCGCCGCTCGCGGCCAGTGCGCGCCTGCTCGTCACGATGAGCCGCACCGCGTCCATGGGCCGCCCCCGTCTGTCCGACGTGCTCCGCGCACGTCCGCCCGAACTCCGCTGTCCACTACCCAGAGTGAAGGCTTCGAGGGCGAAAAGCCAGAGGAAGACGGAAATCTATGGACAACAATTCGGTTTCGGGCGGGATTTCGGCTGCGGAGAGTAATAACGGACGGGGTTGCTCCTCGGTGCGGCGGGGAGTTCCGGCCCGTTCTCCAGGCGTCCTCCCGGCCGTCACGTTCCGTCGGCCGCACCGTCCCCCGGCACCGGGAACCTCCGCTCGTTCCGCTCGATCTTCGCCGCCAGCGCGGCCAGCGGATCGATGCCGAGCACCTCGCACAGCTGGAGCAGGTAGGCGAGGACGTCGGCGACCTCGTCGGTGACGCGGTGCGCGGTGCCGGGGTCGTCCATGACGCGGGCCGACTGCTCCGGCGTCAGCCACTGGAAGATCTCGACCAGTTCGGACGCCTCGACGCTGAGCGCGGAGACGAGGTTCTTCGGGGTGTGGTACGGCTGCCAGTTCCGGGCGGCGGCGAACTCGGCGAGCCTGCGTTGCAGTTCCGCCAGGCCGGGGGGTCCGGAGCCGAGGGGGCCGGGTGCAGGGGGTTCAGACTCGTGTGTCACGGCCCAGGTGTACCACCTTCAACCCGTCCACCCCGTCCACTCCCTCCTGCCTGCCCGCCCCGTCCGGCCCGCCCGCCGCGTCCGCCCCGGTGGCCCACGACGCGTCACTGGTCGTGCCGACGAGCCGGACGTGCCCGCGGTCGCACATCCGGGCCGCCAGCCGCAGCAGGCCCTCCCGCTGCCGGGCGTCCAGGCCCCGGTCGAGTCCGTCGGCGAGGACGGTGAGCGTCTGCAGGGCGGCGGGGACCTCGCCGGCCACGTCGACCTCCAGCACCCCGGGCCCGGTGAGCAGGACCAGCGCGAGCGCGAGATAGCGCAGCTCGCCGTAGCCCAGGCGCGCGAGGCCGGTGCGGGTGCCGCCGCCCCGGTCGAGCAGCGCGCGGACCGCTCCGCCGGTCACCGGCTCGGCCAGCACGTCGGCGACCGGCCCGGCGCATCCGGCGCGCGCCGCCTCGACGAACCGGGCGTGCCGCCGTCCGCACTCGGTGCGGGTGCGCCACAGCACGTCGGCGATGTTGCCGCAGCCGCCGAGCAGCCGTCCCGAACCGGCCGGCGCCGGCTCCCGCATCCGCGCGGGCCGCGGATCGCAGGCGAAGACGGAGCGCAGGGCGACCAGCATCTGCTCGGCGGCGGCGAGCACCCTGCGCTGCCCGTCCGTCTTGCCCGCCACCCGCAGCGGCAGCAGGGCGGTGCCCAGCCGGTCGTCGGGCAGCGGGGCGCGGGTCACCGGCGCCGGTCCGGCCGTGTGCCAGGCGGCCTGCACGGCGCGGCGGCCGGGGTCGCGCAGGGCGGTCTGGAGCAGCACGAGTCCGTCGGCCGTCAGCCGCTCGCCCACGATCCGCAGGTCGGGTTCCGCCTGGACGGCGACGTCGAGCCGGACCGGTCCCTCGGGGCCGTCGGCCGTGCAGCCGATGCGGAAGCCGCGGCGCCGCTGGGCGTCGGGCCGGGCCCGCTCGGGCACGCAGGCGCCCGGGTCGGGGAAGACCGTGCCGAGTTCGGCACCGGAACCGAGCCGGGCGAGGGCCTCGTACGCCCGCAGCGCGCTGGTCTTGCCGCTGCCGCTCGGCCCGGCCAGGAGGGTGAGCGGCGCGAGCGGGACGGTGACGCGCCGGTGCGCGGCGAAGGCGGACAGCCGCAGTTCGGTGACGCACGGCCGGTCGGGGCGCCCCTTGTCGCCGTCGCGCGGCACCGCGGACGGCGGCGCGGGAGCGGCCGGCGGGGTCGGCAAGGTCATGTCCGGACCGTAGGGCTCCGCCGCCGGGCGAACCGTTTTGCCGTCGGCCCCTTCCTACGATCGGGGGACCGGGCGCGTCAGGGCGGGCCCGCCCCTCACCCGCCGGGGCCGTCCCGCCTCGCCGCCCCCGGGAGAGCCGTCAGACGCCGGGAACTCCCGCGCCCTCCATGAGCCCGGTCACCTCGGTGCCGGCCGGCGTGAGCAGGAACACGTTCCGGTCGACCCGGTGCATCCCGCTGGCCAGGCCGAAGACGACGCCCGTGCTGAAGTCCAGGACCCGCTTGGCGACCTCGGTCTCCGCGCCGGTCAGATCGAGCAGGACCGGGATGCCCGCCATGAGGGTCTCGGCGACCTCGCGGGCGTCGGCGAACACGTTGACCCGCAGGACGACGAAGCGGCGCCGGGCCTCCGTCTCCGCCTCCGGCAGCGCGCGGTGGCCCACCGAGGAGGGCCAGGCGTCGCGGCCCCGCAACGGCACGACCTGGGCGAGCCCTTCCCACTGTTCATCGGTGACGTCGTGGCTGTTCACCGGCTCCCCCGCTTCGACTCGCCTTGTTGCCTGCACCAGCCAATTCTTACGCCATGTCACCCGATCGGCCCAACAGCGACACGGTGCCGGCCGGCCGAGCCGTACGGTCTCGCGGCCGGGCGCGTTCCCGTGGGCCGCTCGCCCCGTTCGGTCCGGCTTGTCACCACCCCCGCGGGAGCACTACTGTCGCCACGCCTTGGTGAACGGGAAATCCGGTGTGATGCCGGTGCGGCCCTCGCCACTGTGATCGGGAAGTCCGGCTCCGGCCCTCACGGGCGGCCACTGGGTCCTTCGGGACCTGGGAAGGCGGAGCACGGGCGGTGGTACCCGTCAGCCAGGAGACCGGCCAAGGCGCGTCGTCCATCCACGAGGTGCTGGAGAGGGTCTGCCGAGCCATGCACATAGCCGAGGGCTTTCTGCCTCCGGCGCACGCGATCGCCTGGGGTGTCGCGTCCGCGCCGTTCGTCGTCCACGGAGTCCGGTCGCTCACCCGTGAGGTGAGGGAGCATCCCGAGAGCACGTTGCTGCTCGGCGCGTCCGGGGCGTTCACGTTCGTCCTGTCGGCGCTCAAATTGCCGTCCGTCACCGGGAGTTGCTCCCATCCCACCGGGACGGGACTGGGCGCGATCCTGTTCCGGCCGCCGGTCATGGCGGTGCTCGGCACCATCACCCTGCTCTTCCAGGCGCTGCTGCTCGCGCACGGCGGGCTGACCACGCTCGGCGCCAACGTGTTCTCCATGGCGATCGTGGGGCCGTGGGCCGGGTACGGCGTGTACCGGCTGCTGCGGCGGTGCGGCGTGCCGCTGATGGTCGCGGTGTTCGCCGCCGCGTTCGCCGCCGACCTGTCCACCTACTGCGTCACCAGCGTGCAGCTGGCGCTCGCCTTCCCCGACCCGGGCAGCGGGTTCTGGGGCGCGCTCGGCACGTTCGGCTCCGTCTTCGCCGTCACCCAGATCCCGCTGGCGGTGAGCGAGGGGCTGCTCACCGTGCTCGTGATGCGGCTGCTGACGCAGTCCAGCAAGGGGGAACTGGCCCGGCTCGGTGTGGTGGCGGACGGGCCGAAGGCCCGGAAGGCACAGGAGGCGGTGGCCCGGTGAAGCGGAACACGAAGATCAACGCGCTGTTGCTGCTGGCGGTGGCCGCACTGGCCGTCCTGCCCCTGGCGCTCGGGCTCGGCGACCACAAGGAGGAGCCGTTCGCGGGGGCCGACGCCGAGGCGGAGACGGCGATCACCGAGATCGACCCGGACTACGAGCCGTGGTTCTCGCCCCTGTACGAACCGCCGTCCGGGGAGGTCGAGTCGGCGCTGTTCGCGGTGCAGGCGGCGATCGGCGCGGGCGTGCTGGCGTACTACTTCGGACTGCGCCGGGGGCGGCGGCAGGGCGAGGAACGGGCCCTGGCGGCGCCGCGGGACGGTGACGGCCCGCACGGGGGCGCCGCGGCGCCCGCCGGCGACCGGGACTGAGGCCGCGCCGTGCTGCCGATCGACGCGGCGGCGCACGCCGGCCGCTGGCGCCGCCGCCATCCCGTGGACAAGGCCGTGCTCGGGCTCGGCCTCACCGCGCTCGCCGTCTGCCTGCCGCCCTGGCCGGGCGCGGCGCTGGTGCTGGTCACGGCCCTCGCCGTGCTGCTGGGCCCGGCGGGCGTGCCGGGGCGGCGGCTGTGGCGGGCCTGCCGGGTGCCGCTGGGGTTCTGTGTGACCGGGGCGCTGCCGCTGCTGGTGCGGGTCGGCGGCGCGGACGGGTTCGTGGCGCTCGCCGACGGGGGGTGGGTGCGGGCCGGGGAGCTGCTGCTGCGGTCCTGCGCGGCCTCGCTCGGGGTGCTGCTGTTCGCGTTCACCACGCCGATGTCGGATCTGCTGCCGCGCCTGGTGCGGGCCGGGGTGCCCGCGCCGGTGGTCGACGTGGCGCTGGTGACGTACCGCATGAGTTTCCTGCTGCTGGACTCCGTGCGCCGGGTGCGCGACGCGCAGGCGGCCCGGCTCGGGCACACCACCCGGGCCGCCGCCTGGCGGTCCCTGGGCGGGCTCGGCGCCACCGCGTTCGTGCGGGCCTTCGGCCGGGCGGCGCGGTTGCAGGCGGGGCTGGCCGGGCGCGGCTACGACGGCACCCTGCGCGTCCTGGT
Source organism: Streptomyces sp. NPDC006134 (assembly GCF_040628835.1). NCBI lineage: Bacteria > Bacillati > Actinomycetota > Actinomycetes > Kitasatosporales > Streptomycetaceae > Streptomyces > Streptomyces sp. NPDC006134. The sequence continues at coordinate 85,557 of NZ_JBEXTV010000028.1, forward strand.
GCCCGAGGCCCGCGTCTCCGTCCCCTTCACGGCGGCGAGCGCCGCGCTGCTGGCGGCGCTGGCCGCCCTGACCTTCGTACTGAAAGGGCCCCTGACATGAGCGACGCGACCGCGGTGGCCGCCCTGCGGGGCGTGTCCTTCGGGTACGAGGACGGGCCGGAGGTGCTCGGCGGGCTCGACTTCGCGGTGCGCGAGGGGCGGGCGCTGGCGCTGCTGGGCCGCAACGGCAGCGGCAAGACGACGCTGATGCGGCTGCTCAGCGGTGGACTCCGGCCGCGGGCGGGGCGGTTGCTGGTGGACGGGGAGCCGGTGACGTACGACCGGAAGGGGCTGACGCGGCTGCGGACGACCGTGCAGCTGGTGGTGCAGGACCCGGACGACCAGCTGTTCGCAGCGTCGGTCGCGCAGGACGTGTCGTTCGGGCCGCTGAACCTCGGCCTGCCCGACGCGCAGGTGCGGGCGAGGGTGGCGGAGGCGCTGGACGCGCTGGACATCGGGGCGCTGGCCGACCGGCCCACCCATCTGCTGTCGTACGGGCAGCGCAAGCGGACCGCGATCGCCGGGGCGGTCGCGATGCGGCCCCGGGTGCTGATCCTGGACGAGCCGACCGCCGGGCTCGACCCGGACGGGCAGGAGCGGCTGCTCGCCACGCTGGACGGGCTGCGCGCGGGCGGGACGACCGTGGTGATGGCCACGCACGACGTCGACCTCGCCCTGCGCTGGGCCGACGACGCCGCGCTGCTCACCCCGGGGGGCGGGGTGCACACCGGCCCGGCGGCCGGTCTGCTGGCCCGCGCGGACCTGCTGCGGGAGGCGGGGCTGCGGCTGCCGTGGGGGGTGGCGGTGGCCCGGCTGCTGTGCGCGCGGGGGGCGTTGGCGCAGGGGGAGGCGGGTCCGCGCACGCCGGAGGAGCTGGCGGCGCTGGTGGCGGCGGGGGCCGGCCCGCGCTCCGGTGGTGGCGGGTGAGCGGGCCGGGCTTTGGCGGGGCGGTCGGAGAACCGGGGCGCCGGTTGCCGGGGCGCCCGGACCCGTCGCCGTACGGGTAAGCGCCGGCCGGGTTCGGCCGTCGGCGGCGTCGGCGGTGTCGGTGGTGTCGGCGGTGTCGGCGGTGTCGGCGCGCGGGCACGGCCCGGAGTGAGCCCGTTGGCGGCCGCCGCGAACGCCATGGATGTCGGCGCGCGGGCACGGGGCCGGGCGCGGTGATGTGCCGCGGCCATGCGGGCCGGACGTCTTCCCGCCCAGTCCTCGCGCGGGCCGAGTTCCCGGTGCCTCCGATCCACGGCGTGGATGCCCCGGGGGCTCTCCGGCTGCCTACGGGCCCTCCGGTCCCGTCCCCGCCAGGCGCTCCCCGACCCGTGCCGCCGTCTCGCGCAGCCAGATGTGGGCCGCGTCGTGCGTGTGCACCGGATGCCACCACAGGGCCTCCCGCAGCGGCACCGCCTCGTAGGGCGGTTCCACCACGCGCACGGCGGCGACCGGCGCGAGCAGCCGGGCGAGGCGGGCCTGCACCAGGGCGATCCGCCGGGTGCCCGCCACCAGGTGCGGCAGAAGCTGGAAGCTGTCGACGGAGACCTCGACGCGGGGCTCGACGCCGAGCATGCCGAGCTGGCGTACGGCGGGGGCGTCGTAGGTCCGCTGGTAGGTGACCCAGGGCAGCCGGGCCAGGTCCCGCCGGGTGAGCCGGTCGGTGACGGTCGGATGGCCGTCCGCGACGAGGAAGACCCAGCGGTCCTCGTACAGGTCGGTGGCGGGGAAGCCGCTGATGACGCCGTGCGGCATGAGCAGGCCGTCGGTGGCGCTCAGCAGCGCGGCGGTGTCGTCGGCCACGGTGGGCGGGGTCTGGGTGAAGCGCAGCCGGATGCCGGGGGCCTCCTCGTGCACGACGCGGGCGAGTTCGGCGCCGAAGACGGAGACGGCGTAGTCGGACGCCAGGAGCCTGAACTCGCGGCTCTCCTCGGCCGGGTCGAAGTCGGCCTGGCTGGCGAAGAGGCGTTCCAGCAGGTCGCAGGCGGTGGAGGTGCGGTCGAGGAGGACCTGCCCGAGCGCGGTGAGTTCGTAGTGGCCGCCGACCCGGGCGAGCAGGTCGTCGTCGAAGTGGCGGCGCAGGCGGGCGAGCGCGGCGCTCATGGCGGGCTGGCTGAGGCCGACGCGCTGCCCGGCCCGGGTGACGTTGCGCTCCTCCAGCAGCGCGCGCAGGGCGACGACGAGGTTGAGGTCGAGGCTGGCCAGGTTCACGGGACTTCCCCTTGCGGTACGGCGCCGGACAGCGGCGGGCACATGCCACACCCTCGCACAGGGCATCAACGCGGTGGATGCTTGTCATCCACGGAATCTATTTCCCTGATCACGGGTGGCGGGTCCAGATTAGTCACATCGCCATCAGGAGGACATGTCCGTGAAACCTGAATCCGCGTCCGCGCTCTTCGCCGGACCGTTCGCCCTCGCCACCCTGTCGGCTCCCGACGAGCCGGCCTTCCCCGCTCTCGTCACCCCCGACGGCCGGGCGCTCGACCTCAGAGCCGCTTTCGGCGAGGGGCGGTTGACGGTCCGGGAGCTGCTGGAGCGCTGGGAGTCCGCCCTGCCGCGGCTGCGCGCGCTGGCGGCGGAACCGGGTGCGGGCGGCAGGCCGCTCGCGGACCTCCGGGTGCACGCGCCCGTCGAGCCGCGCCAGGTCTTCCAGTCCGGCGCCAACTACCGCCGGCACGTCATCGACCTGCACGTGGCCCACCGCGCCCCGGGCGACGACCGGCCCGAGGAGGAGCGGCGCGCCGAGGCCGCGGAGATCATGGACCGCCGGGCGGCGGAGGACCTGCCGTACGTGTTCATCGGCCTGCCCAGCGCCGTCACCGGCCCGTACGACGACGTGGTGCTGCCCGCGTGGGCGAAGAAGCCCGACTGGGAGCTGGAGCTGGCGGCCGTGATCGGCCGGCCCGCCCATCGGGTGTCCGTCGAGGAGGCCCTGGAGTACGTCGCCGGGTACACGATCGCCAACGACCTCACCGACCGCGCCACCGTCTTCCGCCGGGACATGCCGCAGATCGGCACCGACTGGCTGCGCAGCAAGAACGCCCCCGGCTTCACCCCGCTCGGCCCCTGGATCGTGCCGGCGGAGTCGGTCGCCGACCCCGGCGACCTGCGGCTGACGCTGAAGCTGAACGGCGAGACGATGCAGGACGAGTCCACCAAGGACATGATCTTCAGCGTGGCGCGCATGGTGTCCTACGCCTCGCAGAGCGCCCGTCTCCTCCCCGGCGACCTGGTGCTGACCGGCAGCCCGGCCGGCAACGGCATGCACTGGGGCCGGCTGCTGCGCGACGGCGACGTCATGGAGTCCACCATCACCGGCCTCGGCGTCCAGCGCACCCGCTGTGTGGCGGAGGTGACGTCGTGACCCTCGACCGCGACGACCCCGAGGGCGCCATCGCCGAGGCCGCCGAGGCGTGCTCCAACTGGGGCCGCTGGGGCGAGGACGACCGGCTCGGCACCCTCAACTTCCTCGACGAGGGCAAGCGGCGCGAGGGCGCGGCCCTGATCCGGCGGGGCGTCAGCTTCTCCCTCTCCCAGCGCTTCGACATGAACGGCCCGCAGAAGGGCTGGCGGCGGCGGACCAACCCGGTCCACACCATGCTGGACACCGGCACCGACGCCGCCCTCGGCAACCAGGGCTTCCCGCACGGCATCGGCGGCGCCGACGACGTGATCGCGATGCCGTTGCAGTGCTCCACCCAGTGGGACGGCCTCGGGCACATCTTCGACCACGGCAAGGCGTGGAACGGGCGCCCGGCGGAGAAGGTCGTCACCTCCGACGGCGACCTGGTCACCGGCATCGAGCACATGGCCCCGCACGTCGCCGGACGCGGTGTCCTGCTGGACGTCGGCCGCGTGATCGGCACCGACGGGGAGCTGCCCGACGGTTTCGCGATCACGGAGGAGCACCTGACGGCGACCGCCGAGGCGCACGGCGTGACCGTGGGACGCGGCGACATCGTCCTCGTACGGACCGGGCAGCTCGCCCGGGCCCGCCGCGACGGCTGGGGCGACTACGCCGGCGGCCCGGCGCCCGGCCTGTCCTTCACCACGGCCGGCTGGCTGCACCGCACCGAGATCGCCGCGATCGCCACCGACACCTGGGGCTTCGAGGTGCGGCCCAACGAGTTCGCGCACGCCTTCCAGCCGCTGCACCAGGTCGCCATCCCCCACATCGGCCTGCTCATCGGCGAGATGTGGGACCTGGACGCGCTGGCACAGGACTGCGCGGCCGACGGCCGTCACGCGTTCTGGCTCACCGCCGCTCCCCTGCCCATCACCGGCGCGGTCGGCTCGCCCGTCAACCCGATCGCCGTCAAGTAGGACGCGGAGCGCAACCAGCCCGCGGAACAAGGGAGTTCCCCATGACTCAACCCCGCACGGTCCTCGTCGTCGGCGGCGGCGCGGCCGGCAACGCCGTGACGATCCTGCTGCGCCGGGCCGGTCTGTCCGTGGACCTCGTCGAGGCCAAGGACGACTGGAACGCCACCGCCGGCTCCGGCATCACCCTCCAGGGCAACGCCCTGCGCGTGCTGCGCGAACTCGGGGTGTGGGAGCAGGTCGAGGCGTCCGGTTACGCCTTCGGCTCGGTCGGCATCACCGCCCCCGACGGCACCGTCCTGCACGTCCAGGACGACCTGCGCACCGGCGGCGACGACCTGCCCGCCACCGTCGGCATGCAGCGGCCCCGGCTCCAGCGCATCCTCATCGACGCCGTCCGCGCGAGCGGCGCCTCGGTGCGGCTCGGCACCCGCGCCGTCTCCCTGGACCAGGACGCCGAGGGCGTCACCGTCCGGTTCACCGACGGCACCGAGGGCCGCTACGACCTGGTGATCGCCGCCGACGGCCTGAGCTCGGCCACCCGTGCCGCCATCGGCATCACGGACCGGCCCGAGCCGACCGGCATGGCCATCTGGCGGGTCGCCGCGCCGCGCCCGGCCGGTGTCGTGCGCACCGACCTCGCCTACGGCGGCCCGGCCTACATCGCCGGCTACTGCCCCACCGGCGAGGACACGATCTACGCGTACGTCGTCGAGGCCAACCGCGACCGCGCCTCGATCCCGCCGGAGTCGTACGCCGAGGAGATGCGGCGCCTGGCCTCGGCGTACGGCGGCTTCTGGCCGGAGATCACCGAGCACATCACCGACCCGGCGAAGGTCAACTACACCTGGTTCGACCGCATGCTGGTCGAGGGCTCCTGGCACCGGGGCCGCGTCGTCCTCGTCGGCGACGCCGCCCACTGCTGCCCGCCCACCCTGGCCCAGGGCGCCGCGCTGTCCCTGGAGGACGCGCTCGTGCTCGCGCAGATGCTGACCGCGACCGGCACCTGGGACGACGCCCTCTTCCAGGCGTACCACGAGCGCCGCGTGCGGCGTGTGCGCCCGGTCGTGGAGGCGTCCGTGCAGATCGGGCGGTGGCAGCTCGACGGCGTCCGCGACGCCGACGTCGCCGGCCTGATGGGCCGCACCATGACGATGCTGAGGGAGCTGCCGTGACCACGCCCACGATCGACGTGCACGCCCACGTCCTGCTGCCCGGGATCGACGCGCTCGTGGCCGGTCTGCCCGGCCACGCCGAGGCCAGGGAGCTCGACGCCCGCCGCAACGGTCCCGCGGCCCTCGCCGTGAGCGGCCCCATGGTGGGCGAGCGCATCCCGAAGCTGACCGACCCGGCCGTGCGGCTGGCCGCGATGGACGCCCAGGGCGTGGACGTGCAGCTGGTGAGCCCCTCGCCCTCGCACTACCACTACTGGGCGGACGAGGAGACCGCCGAGAAGGTGTACCGGCTCGCCAACGAGGCGACGGCGGCACACTGTTCGGCCGCCCCGGACCGGCTGCGCGGCCTGGGCCTGGTCCCGCTCCAGCACCCGGAACTCGCGGTGCGGGCCCTCGAGCACGCCCTGGAGCAGGGCCTGTCCGGCGTGGAGATCTCCAGCCACGCGCCGGGCCGCGAGCTGTCCGACCCGGCCTACGAGCCGCTGTGGTCGCGGGCCGAGGAGACCGGCGCCCTCGTCTTCCTGCACCCCTTCGGATGCACCCTGGACGAGCGGCTCGACCGGTGGTACCTGTCCAACACCGTCGGCCAGCCCACCGAGAACGCCGTCGCGCTGTCGCACCTGATCTTCTCCGGCGTGCTGGACCGCCACCCCGGGCTGAAGCTGATCGCCGCGCACGGCGGCGGCTATCTGCCCACCCACATCGGCCGGTCCGACCACGCCTGGTCGGCCCGCTCCGACGCGGGCGCCGGCTGCGCCCACCCGCCCAGCAGCTACCTGAAGCGGCTGTACTTCGACTCCCTCGTCCACGATCCGCACGTCCTGCGGGAACTGGTCCGCGTCGCCGGAGCGGACCGGGTGCTGCTCGGCTCCGACTTCCCCTTCGACATGGGCACCGAGGACCCGGTCGGCGCCCTGCGCGCCGCGCACCTGCCCGACGCCGACTTCGACGCCGTACGCGGCCGGAACGCCGCGGCCCTGCTCTCCCTGGAGTGATTCCCATGCGTCTGCTCACCCATCTGCGGCACGTCGACCTCGCCGTGCCCGACTACGACAAGCAGCTCGACTTCTACGCCGGCGTCTGGGGCCTGACCAAGGTCGCCGAGGACTCCGGCATCGCCTTCCTGGCCGCCGAGGGCTCCCCGGAACAGTACGTCGTGCGGCTGCGCAAGGCCGAGGAGAAGCGCCTCGACCTCGTCTCCTACGGGGCCGCCGACGCGGCCGACGTGGACACGCTCGCCGAACAGCTCCTCGCGGGCGGCGTCCGGCTGATCTCCCGGCCCGGCACGATCGACACCCCCGGCGGCGGCTACGGCTTCCGCTTCTTCGACGTCGACGGCCGCACCATCGAGGTGTCGGCGGACGTGGCGGTGCGGCAGCACCGCAAGATCGAGGAGAAGGAGTCGATCCCGGTCAAGCTCTCCCACGTCGTCCTCAACTCCCCCGACCTGAACCGCACCCGGGAGTGGTACGAGCGCCACCTCGGCTTCCGCCTCTCCGACACGCTGAGCTCGCCGCACATGGGCGAGGTCATGCACTTCATGCGGATCAGCAACCAGCACCACTCCATGGCCCTGGCCAAGGGGCCGCACACGTCGCTGCACCACATCTCCTTCGAGATGCGCGGCATCGACGAGTACATGCGCGGCTCCGGCCGCGTCATCCGGGCCGGCTACAAGAAGATCTGGGGCCCGGGCCGGCACATGGCGGGCGACAACACCTTCACGTACTTCCTCGACCCGCACGGCAACACCGTCGAGTACACCACCGAGCTGGAGCTGCTCGACGAGGACACCTGGCACCCCCACGTCTACGACTTCTCCCAGCCCGAGGTCACCGACCAGTGGGGCACCGCCAACCCGATGAACGAGCTGGTGGCCAAGGAGTCCTTCAACGACCCGGACCGCGGCGTGTTCGTCGCCCCGCCGGTCTGACCGGCCCCCCTCCGCTCCGGGGACGCGGCGGCGCAGGCCGACGCCCTGACGCCGCGCCGCCCCGTCCCCGGCCCCGGCCCCGGCCCCGGTCCCGGTCCCGGTCCCCCGCCCGATCCCCGGCCGTCCGGTCCCCGGCCCTCGGCGGCACCTCCGCTCGCCCCCCTTCGCACGGCTCCCGCATCAACGACGATCGAAGGAACCGCCCGATGAGCACACCCACGCCCCGCCTCACCCGTCGCGGCCTGCCGGCCGGCGGCGCCGCCGCGATCGCGCCGGCGGTTGCCCCGCAGGCCGGCGCGGCACCCCTCGCCGCCGCGGCGGAGACCGGAGGGCGGTCCCGGAGCCGTACCGTGGTCCACCTGCTGGGCACGGCGGGCGGCCCGCCGCCGTACGGCGGGCGCATGGGCATCGCCTCCGCCGTCACCGTCGGCACCGACACCTACCTGGTGGACTGCGGCCGGGGCGCCGTCACCCAGTACCTGAAGGCGGGGCTGTCCATGCCGTCGCTCAAGGGCGTCTTCCTCACCCACCTGCACGCCGACCACATCGTCGGCTACTTCGTCTTCCCGCTGCTGTGCGCCGGGGTGATGCCCCCGCAGCCCGGCTTCGGCGGCACCGTGCGCGTGTGGGGGCCGGGGCCGGGCGACACCACCTGGTTCGAGCGGCAGGGCATGCCCGCCGGCCTCGTCGAGCACATGCGCCACGTCCACACCGGGATCGGCGGGATCGCCGCCACCGCACGGGCCCGGCGGGTGGTCCTCAGCCACCTGGCCCCGGCCGACCCGGCGCGGCTCCCGGACGCCGAGTGGGCCGCCGCCCGCGCCTCCGCCCGGAAGGCCGGCTACCGGGGCCGCGTCACCGTGGGCCACGACCTCATGCGCATTCCCCTCGGCTGACCCCTCTTCCCTCCCCCCTCTCCCCTCCCCCTTCCCCTTTCTCCTCCCTCCTTTCCCAGGAGCCGCACCATGCGTTTCGCCACGTATGAGCACCGCCACCGCCCCCGGGTGGCCGTCGTCGAAGAGGACGGCACCCTCCACCCGCTGCCCGGCGTGACCTCCCTGTCCGGCCTGCTCGCCGAGACCGGCGGCCTGCCCGGACTGCTCGCCGCCGGCGCGGCGGCCCTCGACGTGCCGCCCGGCCCGCACGTCTCCCAGGTGAAACTGCTGCCTCCCCTGCGGCCCGCCTCCGTACGGGACTTCGTCACCTTCGAGGAGCACGTCGAGGGCGTACGGCGGTCCGTGGACGGCGCCTCCGGCGTGCCCGAGCAGTGGTACGCGGCGCCCACCTTCTACTTCACCAACCCGCACGCGATCTACGGCCCCGGCGACGACGTCCCGGTGCCGCCCGGCTCGGCCGTGCTCGACTTCGAACTCGAAGTGGGCGCCGTCATCGGCCGCGAGGGCCGCGACCTCACCCCCGCCCAGGCCCGCGACCACATCGCCGGCTACACCGTCTTCAACGACTGGTCCGCCCGCGACCTGCAGTCGGCGGAGATGAAGGTCGGCCTCGGCCCGTGCAAGGGCAAGGACACGGCCACCACCCTCGGTCCGTACTTCGTCACCGCCGACGAGCTGGAGCCCCACCGCGACGCCGACGGGTTCCTGCGCCTCGCCCTGACCGCGCGGGTCAACGGCGAGGTGGTCGGCGAGGACCTGCTGTCCAACATGAGCTGGACCTTCGAGGAGATGGTGGCCTACGCCTCCCGCGGCACCCGCGTCGTGCCGGGCGACGTGCTCGGCTCGGGCACCTGCGGCAACGGCGGCTGCCTCGCCGAGCTGTGGGGCCGGCGCGGCGAGCGGACCCCGCCGCCGCTGAAGCCCGGCGACACCGTCAGCCTCACCGTGGAGGGCATCGGCACGCTCACCAACACCGTCGTCCCCGGCGCCGAGCCCGTGCCGCTGCCGGCCGGCCGCCGCCGCAGCCGGGAGCGGCCGTGAGCGACCTGCACCCCAAGAAGCTGCTGGGCAAGGTGGTGGTCGTCACCGGCGCGGCCCGCGGCCAGGGCGCCGCGGAAGCGGAAGCGCTCACCCGCGAGGGCGCCCGCGTCATCGCCACCGACGTGACCGAGGCGCCCGGCTGCCGCCGTCTCGACGTCACCAGCGAGGACGGCTGGGCCGCGCTCGCCGCCGAGCTGAAGGAGTCGTACGGGCAGATCCACGGCCTGGTCAACAACGCGGGCATCACCTGGCGGGCCCGCGTCGGCGACGCGCGCCCCGAGGACATGGCCCGCGTCCACGCGGTCAACGTCACCGGCCCCCTGCTCGGCATCCAGCACCTCGCCCCGCTCATGCCGCCCGGCTCCTCCATCGTGAACGTCGGCTCCTCGGCGGCCCTCACCGCCCACTACCCGGTCGCCTACACGACCAGCAAGTGGGCGCTGCGGGGCCTGTCGAAGACCGCCGCCCTGGAGCTGGGCCCGCGCGGCATCCGCGTCAACACCGTCCACCCCGGTTACATCGAGACCGAGATGACCGCCTCCGCCGCCCCGGCGTTCCGCGCGGCGAACATCCGCGAGACGCCGCTGGGCCGCACCGGGACGGCCGCCGAGGTCGCCCCGCTGGTCGTCTTCCTGCTGTCCGACGACGCCTCCTTCATCACCGGCGCCGAGATCCCCGTGGACGGCGGGCTGACCGCGCACGGCGGGGTCAAGTCCGTCTCCGACGCCCTGCGCGAGGGGGCGTCGTGAAACGGCTCGACGGCAAGGTGGCCCTGATCTCCGGCACCGCCCGCGGCCAGGGCCGGGCGGCGGCCCTGCGGTTCGCCGCCGAGGGCGCCCTCGTCGTCGGCGGGGACCTGCTGCACGAGGAGGCCGTGGAGGCCCAGCGTCTCATCGCCCGCGAGGGCGGCACCGCCCTCGTCCCCGGCCCCCTGGACGTCACCGACGAGGACTCCGTGCGGGCCTGGGTGGAGGAGGCCGCCGACGCGTTCGGCGGCGTCGACATCGTCTACGCCAACGCCGGTGCCGTCCGCTTCGGGGCGATCGACGGCCGGCCGTACGAGGACTTCGCGTTCACGCTGCGCGCCGAGCTGGACTCGGTGTGGCTGACCGTCCGGGCCGCCTGGCCGCACCTGGTGCGCAGCCGCGGCTGCGTCCTCACCGTCGGCTCGACGGCCGGCCTCACCGGCTCCCTCGCCAACCGGCGCACCGCGCACTCCGCCTCCAAGGGCGCGGTGATCGCGCTCACCCGCCGGCTCGCCGCCGAGGGCGCCCCGCACGGCGTCCGCGCCAACTGCGTGAGCCCCGGAATGATCGACACGGAGGGCTCCCGCGGCGATCTGCTCGCCGAGGACCACCCGATGCGCCGCATCGCCCGCCACATCCCCCTCGGCCGGACCGGCCGGCCCGACGACGTGGTGAACGCGGCCGTCTTCCTCGCCTCGGACGAGGCCGCGTACATCACCGGCGCCCACCTCGTCGTGGACGGCGGCCGGTCCGCCGTCCTGCCCGGCGCGGCGCACTGAACCGAAAGGAACACGCACACCGTGGACAAAGTCATCGGCAGCGCCGCCGAGGCGGTCGCCGACATCCCCGACGGCGCCTCGCTCGCCGTCGGCGGCTTCGGCCTCAGCGGCGTCCCCGACGTCCTCATCCGCGCCCTGTACGAGCAGGGGGCGGGCGGCCTGGAGGTCGTCTCCAACAACTGCGGCGTCGACGGCCGCGGCCTCGGCGTCCTCCTCGCCGCCGGCCGCATCGCCCGCGTCACCGGCTCCTACGTCGGCGAGAACAAGGAGTTCGCCCGCCAGTACCTGTCCGGGGAGCTGGAGGTGGAGCTCGTCCCGCAGGGCACCCTCGCCGAACGCCTGCGCGCGGGCGGCGCGGGCATCCCCGCCTTCTACACCCCGGCGGGCGTGGGCACCCAGGTGGCGCAAGGCGGCCTGCCCTGGCGGTACGCGGCCGACGGAACAGTCGCCGTCGCCTCCCCGCCCAAGGAGACCCGCGACTTCGCGGGCCGTCCGCACGTCCTGGAGCACGGCATCACCACCGACTACGCCCTGGTGCGGGCCTGGCGCGGCGACCGCCACGGCAACCTGGTCTTCCGCAAGGCCGCCGCCAACTTCAACCCCCTCGCCGCCATGGCCGGCCGCGTCACCGTCGCCGAGGTCGAGGAACTGGCCGAGCCGGGCGAGCTGCGCCCCGACGAGGTGCACCTGCCGGGCGTCTTCGTCCAGCGGGTCGTCCGCCTGAGCCCCCGGGAGGCCGCCGACAAGCAGATCGAGAAGAGGACGGTACGTTCCTGATGGCCTGGACCCGCGACCAGATGGCCGCCCGCGCCGCCGCCGAGCTCGCCGACGGCTCCTACGTCAACCTGGGCATCGGCCTGCCCACCCTCATCCCCGGCCACCTCCCGCCCGGCGTGCACGTCGTCCTGCACTCCGAGAACGGCATCCTCGGCACCGGCCCCTACCCCACCGAGGACGAGGTCGACCCCGACCTGATCAACGCGGGCAAGGAGACGGTCACCGTCCTGCCCGGAGCCTCCTTCTTCGACTCGGCCCTCTCCTTCGGCATGATCCGCGGCGGCCACATCGACACGGCCGTCCTCGGCGCCATGCAGGTCTCCGCCCGCGGCGACCTCGCCAACTGGATGATCCCCGGCAAGATGGTCAAGGGCATGGGCGGCGCGATGGACCTGGTCCACGGCGCCCGCCGCGTCGTCGTCCTGATGGAGCACACCGCCAAGGACGGCAGCCCGAAGATCCTCGACGAGTGCACCCTGCCCCTCACCGGCGAGCGGTGCGTCCACCGCGTCATCACGGACCTCGGCGTCCTGGACGTCACCGCCGAGGGCCTCGCCCTCGTCGAGACCGCCCCGGACGTCACCGTCGAGGACATCACGGCCCGCACCGGCGCCCCGCTGCTCCTGTACGGCCTCACGGCCGCCTGCTGACCCCGCGCGTCGGCCGCCGTCCGGAGCCCGTCCCCGGCCGGCGGCCGACGCCCGGCCGACGCCCGACCGACGCCCGACCGACGGCCGCCCGGTTGACGGACACCCCATCGTCGCGCCACGGTGAGTAACGCACCCGGTGTGGGACGTTGTCGGCACGGCGATCGAAAGCGGTTGAGCATGGCGGTGACGCGGAGGACCGACCTTCCGACGGCGACGGCGTCGGCGGGCACGCATGGTGGCGTCCCGGCGCGGACCCCGGCCCACGCCCGATGACGGCGCCCTCGACCACGGCCGGGACCAGCGCGGCGGAATCCCTGGTCTCGCCGGTGAACTCGCACAACGAGTGGGACCCGCTGGAGGAGATCGTCGTCGGCCGCCTCGACGGCGCGACCATCCCCTCCAGCCACCCGGTGGTCTCCTGCAACATCCCGCCGTGGGCGGCACGGCTCCAGGGGCTCGCCGCCGGGTTCAAGTACCCGCGCGTGCTGGTGGAGCGGGCCCAGCAGGAGCTCGACGGGTTCGTCGCCCTCCTGCGCTCCCTGGGCGTCACCGTCACCCGCCCGGACGCCGTCGACCACAGGAAACGCTTCGGCACCCCCGACTGGACGTCACGCGGCTTCTGCAACACCTGCCCGCGCGACAGCATGCTCGTGATCGGCGACGAGATCATCGAGACCCCGATGGCCTGGCCGTGCCGGTACTTCGAGACCCACTCCTACCGCACGATCCTCAAGGACTACTTCCGGCGCGGCGCACGCTGGACGTCCGCCCCGAAGCCGCAGCTCACCGACGACCTCTTCGAAGCGGACTTCCGCGTCCCCGGGCCCGGCGAGCCCATGCGCTACATCCTCACCGAGTTCGAGCCGGTGTTCGACGCGGCGGACTTCGTCCGCGCCGGACGCGACCTGTTCGTCACCCGGAGCAACGTCACCAACCGCATGGGCATCGAGTGGCTGCGCCGCCACCTCGGCCCCGGCTACCGCATCCACGAGATCGAGAGCCGCTGCCGCACCCCCATGCACATCGACACGACCTTCGTCCTGCTCGCCCCCGGCAAAGCTCTGGTCAACCCCGAGTACATCGACGTCGACCGCCTCCCCGACGTCCTGCGCTCCTGGGACATCCTCGTCGCCCCCGAGCCGGACCCCCTCGACGACCACCTGCTCAAGATCACGTCCATGTGCGGCAAGTGGCTGAGCATGAACGTCCTCATGGTCGACGACAAACGGGTGATCGCGGAACGCCACCACACCGGCATGCTGCGCGCCCTGGAGAAGTGGGGCTTCGAACCGATCCCGTGCGACCTGCTCCACTACGCCCCGTTCGGCGGCTCCTTCCACTGCGCGACACTGGACGTGCGCCGGCGCGGGGAGCTGGAGTCGTACTTCGACTGAGCGGGCGGCCGGGTCGCTCGGCGTCGGTACCCCTGTCGCTGAGCCCCGGCCTCAGCCCGCCGTCCACAGTCCTCTCATCAGACGTCGCCTGCGATCCGGGGCCGGTACCCGCTGGAAGACCCCCGGGGAGACCCGGTGAATGCAGTCGATTCCGTACCGGTGGAGCAGGGACAGTTCCCGCTCGTCGAGCGGGGCGGGCACCAGTACGGCGAGCCGGTCGGCGGGAAGCGGGCTGTGCGGGGCGTAGTCCAGCAATTGGGAGAGGGCTTCCCGCACATACGCGTGCGCGGTGCGGCTCTTCGCCTCGATCACCTCGACGCCGTCGGGCCCCTCCAGATAGATGTCGCACACACCTGCAGGGCAGCGGAAACGCCCGGCAGCGATGGTGAGTGTGGCGCAGAATTCCCTCACCAGCGGCTGTTCCTCACGCCGGTAAAGCGTCGTCGCCGCCGCGCGCTCGAAGCCGACGGTCGAGGTGTGCTGTCGTTCCAACTCTGCTCGCCGGGACGGCACCGGGCCGGGGGCGGGCGGTTCCGCGAGGCCGAGCTGTTCCATGGCCGTCCGGGTGGTGATGCGCAGCCCGTCGATGACGGCCCGTGCCTTGTCACCCTCCAGCACCAGCTGGCCGGGGAACTTGTGGTTGTCCGAATACCCGATCAGCCGTGTCAGCACCTTGTACGGAACGTCGGCCGGAACGAAATCGCGCAGGCTGTACACCGTGCGCCAGCTCTTGCCCCCGGGCCGGGGCGGCCACAGCGCGTCGGCGAACTCCTCGTTGGCGAACACGGCGCCGACCTCGCCCACGGCCAGTACTTTGTTCTTCCCGGTGAACAGGGCCACATCGCCGGTGCGCACCTTCGCCATCGCCTTGTCGTGGGTCGGCGTGGCACCCCAGAAACGGGCCGCTCCCTCGGGGTGGAGGGAGGCGAGACGGTCGAGCTGGCGGGGCGTCAGGTGCCGCGCCAGCCCTTCCTCCGCGAAGGCGACTTCCTGTTCGAGAGTGTCATGCCAGTGCTTGCGCGACTCGCTGCTCCCGTACGCCGGGCACACCAGCACGCGTGCCTCCGGTTCGGCCTGCGATACGGGTTCCGCCGCGGTCTGGGTGAGATCGGATATGCCCACCCATCGATCCTAACCATTCATCATTTTATATACATCAACTCCCGAACCAGCTGGGCAGATTGGCGGCACGGTCTCACCGGCCGTACCCGATTGCCGGGCCCGCCGCCTCGGCGGGTCGGTGCAGAACGCCTCCAGACCGCTGCTGAGCAGGGCGCCTCAGTCGTACGACGGTGGCTGCACGCCGAGGCCGAGGAACGACAGCGCGGTGAGTGCGCCGGTGCCGAGCCGGCGTGCGCCGTTACGGCAGTTCTCACACCACCAGCAACACGTCACGGCACACGTACTCGAGAGGCCGCGAGTAGACCTCCAGGGTCCATCGCCCGGGCTCCGCCCGCAGCTGGGCGCGGAAGCTTCCGTCTCCGCAGGGTGCCATCGCTTCGTCCGCGACACATCTGCCGTCCTCGTCGAGACGGCGCACCCGGAGCCTCATCGCGCTGTCGGCGTTCGTCGCCCAGACCTCGAAGGGCTCCTTGGCGGATGCGACGTCGGGGAGTTCGACACCGACGGGGTGCTCACCGCTCAGCGCCTTGGCCAGTTCGAGATCATTGCAGATCCGCCGCAACTGCCGTAGGGCGTGCGGCGCGTTGATGAGGTCGGCATGTCTGCTGTCCAGCCATACCGTTTCACCGGTGGAATCCCACTCGGGCGGAACCTGTGCGATATCCGCCACCGTGCCGTCACCGAAGAGTCTCAGCGCGTGGTCCTCGGGGACACCCGACCGTGAGAAGTCCTGATGGAATCGGGGTCTGGCGCCCGGGGCGAAGGAGACCGACTGATCGGTCCGGTGTCTGTCACCGCCGAACGCCACCAGTCTGTAGCGCTTGTCACCGTGCAAGGCGTCATTCTCCACGATGGCGTCCTGAACGGCCGAGAAGAAGCTGAAACAGTCATCTACCATCCAGGTGCCGATCCCCTCGACCGGCCGTCTTCCCAGACGGGACCTGCCGAACTCGGTGCCGACCACCACGCGGTAGGTGGGGAGGAGCTGGCCGAGCGAGGGATAGGTCGAGCAGATTTCATGGACCCATTCCCTGAGCGGGCCGGGCACCCATCGCATACACCCGGCCAAGAACCTCAGTGCCTTGACGCTCCCCGAGAAGGGTGTGCCCAGCGTGGCGACCGACCTGGTCTGTTCCCACCCGCCGAGGACCTCGGTGTAGTACCGCACCACCAGTCCGCCCATGGAGCGGCACAGGAAGACGACCTTGGCGTCCCTGGCTCCCGGGAAGCGCTTCGGATCAGCGGTCTCCCTCCACCGTGACAGCCGCTCCTCGACGAAGCGGGCCAGTTTTCGGGCTGAATTGCGGTTGCTGAGGCGCCAGTCGTACTGGAACACCGCAAACCGTTCCTTTTCGACACCGAGTCTCTTGTGGAGCCCTGGGTGTTCCACGGTGGAGAGAAGTCCCGGGAGGAGGCGGCGGCCGTGGACCACACCGTTCAGCCGCAGGGCGTGAGGGGGCTCCGGATCGCCGTCCCCGATCCCTTCCTGCAGTTTGAGCATCTCCCTTGTGGCGCCGGTCCGGAAAATGCCGCCGACGGCCTGCGGCGTCAGATCCCAGACATCAATGCCGTCCCGGGTCAGGGCCGTGCCCATGATGCCCGGAACCAGCACGACAAGGTCGTCTTTCACAACACGTTCCTCCCGCTCCTCCGGACGGCTCTCTCCGTCCGTTGTCCGACAACCTTCACCACCGACGGATGCTGACCGGCTTGCCCCGGCAGGAAGACCTGGTCGCAGCGGAGGCTGCTCTGCGCGATGCCCTGGACCATGAGGGTGATGCCGCGTCCGTCGAAGACGGAATCGACACCCGTCACGTCGAACCCCCGGGATGCGATGGGCTTCAGCGCCTGTTCCCCTCGGATGTCCCAGAGCCGGAGACGGCCGGATTTCCAGCTCCACCCCACGAGGAGGGGCCGCTGCGCCGGTCCTGCCAGCGCGAGTCCGTCGACCGGTCCGCCGGGCTGCCGCGGCAGGACGGTCCACACCGGGTGGCCCCCGTCGCACTCGGCGAACTTCACCGTGTCTCCCGCCGCGAGCGCGACGAACGGAACCGGTGTGGCCGCTCGTCTCAGCACGCCGGTGGCGATCGCGCGGGCTCTGGGAGCCTGCACCCCCTCGGGCTTCCCTTCGGCCTCGCCGAGATTCCAGAGCCGGACCGCGTTGCCGCCCCAGGCGGACAGCCAGGACGGGCCGCCGGGCACCTCCACGACCTCGATCTGCTGTACGGCGCCCGCGGCTCGCATCCAGAAGATCCTCCCCTTGCGCCACGGAGCTCGTTCCGGGCCCGGTCGTTCCCAGGTGACCACGCTCTGCCCGGACGGCCACAGCAGGCAGAGACCGCCACTGCCGGTGACGCGAAGGGCGACGGAGGACACCGGCTGTTCGGCCGCACCAGGCAGATCGAACTCCTCCGTGTCCAGCAGTTCCAGTCCCGGTCCGAACGTGCGGAGCAGAACGTGTCTGCGCCCGACGGCGGCCGTCAGCCAACGGTCACCGACTCTGGCGGTGGTCAGCGCGCTCACCTCGGCCGGGTGCGAGAGCCGGACCCCTTCGACGACGCTGCCGGCGGGGGAATGCAGGCTCAGCGAGACCTCGGCCCCCTGGGAGCGGGCCAGGAGGAACATGTCGTCCGGCCCTCCCCCGGCGACCCGCAGCCGATGTCTGTCGACCGCCCTCCCGCCGACGCGGCCGACACCGGTCGCCCCGCCCTCCTCCTCGGGATCGTGCGGCTCCCAGATACGGACCCGGGTGTCGTCCGCCACCACCAGCCGCCCCGTGCCGGCGGGGTCGAAGGCCACGGACTGATGGTGGTGCTGGCACGGCAGCGGGACGCGCTCGGTGCCCGATCCGTCCCACACCCGGACCGTGGCGCCTTCGCGCACGGCGGTGAGCCGTCCGCGCGGTCCCCGCCCGAGCGCCACGGCGCGTCCCGCGCTCGATGCGCTGAACAGCAGGTGTGCCTCTCCCCGGAAGAGGTCGTCCATCCGCCAGACTCGGAGGGTGTGGCCGTCCAGGTACGCGATGGTTGTGGAGCCGTCCCCGTCCTGCGGTCCCAGGGCCGACACCGCCCTGATGCTCTCGACGCCTTCTCCCAGAGTCCTGACCGGCCTCAACGAAGCCGTCTTCGTCTTGGGTCCGGGTACCTCCCAGACCGTCACCCCACCAGGGCCTCCCGTGACCGCGGCGACCCTGTCGTCCGACACCAGCAGGCAGACACACTGCACCGGCACCGGCACGCGCAAGGGATGCAGATGGAGTCCGTCCCGGGTGTACTCGGTGGTGCCGTCCCACCGCCACAGCCACAGACGGTCGCCGTCCGCCACGGCCAGAAAGACCTCCCCGTCCTGCCCCACCACGGAGTCGATGACAGCGGGGGTCCCTCCCCAGTACAGCTCTTCCGTCGGATTCCGGTCGCTGCCGTGCCAGATGCGCACGCACTGACCGTCATGCGTGGCGATCACCCGGCTCCCGCCGCGGCCGGTAGCCGTCACACCGCGCTGCCGCGGCTGGGCCGTCCAGGTGGCCGGCCCGGTGTCCCTTCCCCGGACGTGACGCCCGTCCGCGGTCCACGTCCATACCTCGCCGGCACCCGAGACATGGATGAAGCCGTCACCCTGCGCCTCCCAGTGCACGGCGAGCGCCCCGCCGGTGGGAGCGGGCCAGCTCCGTTGCAAGGGGAGCCGCTCGGCGCTGCTCCACACGTCGTCCCAGAACAGGAAGGACGGCTTCGGCACGGATGCGAGGAAGTCCCGGGAGAACATCGCCAAAGCGGTGGCACGCAGCATCGCCCACCGGGACTCCTCCGCGGGGTGCCTGCGGAAATGGTCGGCCACACGCAGGTAGAGCGCGCTCTCGCGGGTGGCGGCCAGTCGCGCGGCCACCAGCGGTTCGAGGATGTCGGGCGAGGCGGCCACCAGGAAATGCCAGTCGCTCACCAGGCCCTCGAGAACGTCGTCTCCGGCCAAGGCGGCGTGCGCGGCGAGGTGGCACTTCACGTAGTGATCAGCGTGGCGCCACTCCTCACCGCCGGCCGGTGTGAGCGCACGGCAGACCGCACGATGCCGCTCCCTCACCTGCTGCTCGCCGCCCAGCAGATGCGCGCCGAAACTGGGATGGTGGAGACAGTAGACGTCTTCACCGGACTCGCCGGCTCTCGCGATCGTCACCCCGGTGGCCGTGCTGAGCACGTGCCGCAGGTCTTTCTCGGCGTACTCCCTGCTCCCCGGAGCGCGCACCGCGTTGGTGACGGCCAGCCACGTCCGGGGCTGCGGAAGCCCGGCTCCCTGTGCCAGCGCGAGCGCCCTCATGAAGTCCCGCATACGCGCGGGCTCCAGCGGATCGAGACTCTCCAGTTCGTCCGCCAGCAAGGCGTCCAGGACGGACGTCCCCTTCCGCAGCTCCCGTCCGAGTTGCTTCTCGTCCGCCAGCGCGGGGATCTTGGCGAGGCGACGGGCCCACAGGGTGGCCACCAGGAACAGGCCGTTGCTGGCGGCGGCGATGTGCCGGGCGACCCTCTCGCGCGTGTGTGCTTGTTCCGGCAGCCGGTAGGGAGAGCTCTCCTCGCTCAGCAGCCGTTCGACGTGCCGGGCGATGTCCTGCTCGACCTCGGGCAACCGGTCGAGTTCCACCGTGTTCGTGCTGTGCAGGACTTCGAGCAGGGTCTCGGCGTGCGCGTCACCCGGCAGGTTGCGGCGGGCGTTCGGCCGGGTGGCGACCACCACCCGCACCCTCGGCTGGGCCGCCAGGGGGTTGAGCAGCCTCCTGGCGATGTCGAAGGAGTGCCCTGCGGCTGCTTCGTCGAGTCCGTCGAACATCAGAGTGAGGCTGCCCTTGAGCTGTGCCAGTTCCGCGATCCGCGCCACGTGACCGTGCGGCGCCCCCTGCGTGATGTCCGCTCTTCGCAGGCCGAGTGGCTCCAGGCTGCGCGCCAGTTGTTCGCACAGCTCCGAAAGGGTCCTGCCGCGGCAGTGGAGCGCGGCGTTCACCGACCGGAGTTCGGGCAGTGTCCCCGGGCGGCGATCAGCCGGGAGAGCGGCCACGAAATGCGCGACGGTCAGGTGAGCGACATACGTCAGAAGCGTCGATTTTCCCGCCCCGGACGCACCCGTCACCGTGAACATCCCGGACTCGTGGACACGCAGCCAGTCGACCAGATCGGTGACCACTCGGTGGCGGGGTGCGAAGTCCCGCAGATGCCAGCTCTCCCCCGAGTCCGAGAAAACGGGCAGTTCCTCGTCGGCGAGCTCCTTGCCGATCCAGGACCGGTCGTCCTCCGGTCGCAGGGCGGCCCGGGCCCGTGGCGACCAGTAAGGGTTGGACAAGAACCAGGTGTGCAGCGGCCGCGGTTCCTGCCAGAAGGGGACGTGGTCCCGGGCCCGGGCCCTGACCGCGCGCATCAAGTGCTGGAAGGGAACGGCCTCCTGCTCCCGATGGAAGATCCTCGCGCTGTCGTCGACGGTCAGGTCGGGGGCCGAGAGGACCTGTTCCAGGCAGTCGACCCAGTGTCCCTCCCATGCCTCCTGCCGCGACCCTGCCGTGGCGACGACGGCGAAGCCGGCGTCGGCATCGGGCACCCTGGCTCTCTTCCGTGCCTCCTTGACGTGTTCGCTGACCTCTTCCACCGCCTCTCCCGAGAAGCAGGCGTCCAGCACGAGCAGGGTGTCGGTGGCGTCCTCGGCCAGCCAGGAGACCAGTTCCTCGGCCGCGACCGCGCGGTGCGGATCGAACTCCCCCTCTTCGTAGCTGTCCTCACAGGCGAGGTGGAAGGAGCCGTTGACCACCTCGCCATGCCCCGTCCAGTAAAGGATCTTCCTGTCCACGGACTGCCGCCGGAGCCGCATCACAAGATCAAGAATTTGTTCCCGGCCCGCGGACAGTTGTCTGCCGCCTTCCGTTCCCGAACTCTCGACTCCCAGCGAAGGCAGGTGAAATCCCAGCCGCCTGGCCTGCCCGACGAACCGCGAGGCCGTCCTCCTCAGCCGGGGGCGGTCCCTGACCCCCCGAGCGTCCCCTCGGTACCGGTCCACCACGACGGTGGCCACCACACCGTCGTGCTGCTGCCTGCGATCCACCCGAACTCCCCCTCCCAAGAGTTCAGCCGTTCATTCATGCCCCAGGGAAGAACCCTTTATGGAAGCCTGACGTCACGCACAGGAGAAGTGTGCCGCTCACGCTACTCGTCATGAGGCCAGGGAGGGATTTGTGGCGCTGCGCGACCGCATGGTCATCGGCAGACTGACGACCGACTGCCATATCTTCGAGGGGGACGGCACCCGTCCGATCCACGAGGACAACGTGCAGATCATCTATGAGCCGGGGCTTCGCCGAGTGGATCTTCCCGTCGAAGTCCAGCGGTGGCGCCAGGACATCGAGGCGGAGCAGCAGCGCAGGCAGGCGGCCGGCGAGCGCTACGCCTGGAACAACCCCCGTTTCGCGGTCGAGAGCGTCATCGTCTCGCGCACCGACGAGGCCGAGGAACCCCTGGTGCGGATCAGCCTGTGTGACGCCGACTACTACGACTTCCTCGCCACGTCGATCAATCTCGACAGGCCGCTGCGCGAGGGAGAACCCGCCACCCTGCGCTCGCAGTACCTGGACCACGCAGACCCTGTGACCGCCCCGGCGTTCCTCTCCTGCAGCTTCGGCGTCAACGTCGCCGTGGAGACCGGCCCGGACCACAAGATGGTCTTCGCCCGGCGCAGCGTCACCGTGGAGGGCCGCAACAAGGAACGCTGGAACTCGTCGGTCAACGAGGGCCTCGCCGCCATCCACGACGTCCCCGAGGACGGCTCCCCGATCAGTCTCCACGCGGTGGCGCGTCGCGCGCTGCGGGAGGAACTCGCGGTACAGGACGAAGACGACGTCGAGCTGGAACTGCTCGCCTTCGCCCTCGACCTGCGCAACCACCAATGGGCCGCCTTCTACCGCGCCGTCCTCACCGAGCTGACCGCCGACGACATCATCGCCCGGCGCAGCCGTGGCATCGAGGACAAGTGGGAGCACGACCGGTTCGAGTTCGTCCCGGCCGATCCCGACAGCGTGCTCGACTTCGTCCTGGAGAAGAAGCCGGAAGCCTGGACCCCGTGCGGACCGGCTCTTTTCTATCTGGCTCTCGTGCGCGCGGCCGTCATCGCCCGCGGCGGCGACCGGTCGGGCCGGCTGGATGTCGAGGCCGCCGAACGCCGGGCGCTGAAACGGCTCGAAGGACCTGGGCGCCGGGGCTAGGGGGCTTCGTTAGGTTCTGGGCTGTCTGCGGTTGCTTCGAGGGCTGAGCAGGGGGCGCCCGCAGGTGGTGCAGGTACCGGTCCAGCACCTCAGCAGGTCCTGAAGAACATCGAGGACCTGGTAGAGGGTCAGGCCGGTGTGCGGACTTTTGGGTCGAGCCGCCGGAGGGTGAGGAAGGCCTGGGCGGCGGTGACGAGGGTGACGTGGTGGTGCCGGCCGCGCCAGGTGCGGCCCTCGAAGTGGTCGAGTCCGAGGCCGTGCTTGAGCTCGCGGTAGTCGTGCTCGATCCGCCAGCGCATCTTCGCCCACCGCACCAGGTCCGCGACCGGGGTGGTGGCGGGCAGGTTCGATATCCAGTAGCCCGTCGGAGCGTCCTGGCCCTCGGGCC